>JAHRWG010000026.1 GCA_019090295.1 Cycloclasticus sp.
GCAGTGCAGATTCAGCATCAGTTAAGCGCTCTTTCAATAACTCAATAGTCATCAATATGTTCCTAATGTTGTAATATGTGATAACGCATATTTAAAACGGACCAGAAAATGAGCTTTATTCCTGCCGCAGAACTGAAGAAAGAATTTGATGTTTTCGGACATTTCTATTCACTGAAAACGCCGACTGAAACCTACCTGTGCCGAAGCTCTCTAGAGATCATTAAGAAGGGCATCAGTCTCGACTCACCAACAACAGCTAAAGCCGATGCCATCTTCGTGATGATGAACCCTGGCTCATCTAGACCCTTAAATAAACCTGACGAGCTTGTGGTTATGGAGTCCAATATTTCTAAGCTAAAAATTGAATTGGTTCCTACTAAACCCGACACAACTCAATATCAACTAATGCGAGTAATGCTGATTAAAAATTGGAACCATGTCAGGGTTATCAACCTCTCGGATTTACGAGATCCTAAAAGTGGTTCGTTCATTAAGCTTTCCAGTCAATACGCACAAATAAATCAATCTGACTCGCACAGTATTTTTTCTAATTTCAGATCAAATGAATTGACCAGAAAACTAGCCAAGAAAGATACAGCTCCAACAGTATTAGCTTGGGGCGTCAGTGATGATTTAGATCCCTTAATAGAAAAAGCAGTTGCCAAACTTAAAAACCACCAGCGCATAAGCGGCCTTAAAAAAGATGAAACTGATAACAAGTACTACCACCCACTTCCAACCTTACAAAAAGACAAAGTTGCATGGGTTAAAAACATTTCATCTGTGTTATAGATAAGGGTCATCAGCAACGACAGACGATCGTTGTCGAAACGCTTTAGTTTTTTTCTTTACAATTGGTTGATCGCTTTCTCTTTGAACTGGTGTGCTTTGCTTTACTTCACCAAGCGCATTTTCTAATCGCTTCCACTGCAACTCTTTAAACCGGTCAAGACCATAAATACTTGCAGCTGCTCGTGCATACACACGGCAATCCAAAGCCTCATTATTTCGAGTCGGGTCTTTTTCCCATGTAGCTTTTGGGAAGCCTTTGTGTAAACGGATAATGCGTCGCTCAGCGGTTAGCTGTTTGAAGTATTCCTCTCCATACTGGGGAAAGTGGCAAGTCCCTGGTGAAAATAATTCACCCGAAGCCCGCTCCTCATCGGTAGGTCTCGGCAGTTTGAGCCAACGGTAAAGTTCAACTTTGGCAACTGGACCGCTGACATTCCAAACCCTCAACCCTCGGCGTTTACCACCGGTATCAGCTTTTGAGACATTCTGGATTAATGCTGTTTCTGTATCTCGTCCCTTTATGGCAACGACACTTCTTGGCTGTGATGCTCGTGCACCTGCGCCACCCCAGACTGCCTGAGGATAATTGCGTACCCACCCATAAACATCCTGAGTGGCGTAACCAGAATCAACGCACATCACACGAATTGGCAGCGAGCTACCTAAAGCGTGCGGCCAATCTTTGCTAAGCACTCGATCGAGTTTTTTCCATACATCAGGTAGAGCGGTATCACCATCTAAGACCAAGTAGTCGATTGACCATGATTCTTTGCTTCTCCCCCATGCGACGATTTCACATTCCAAGCGGTCACGCTGAACGTCAACACCGGCCGTTAAAAACAAACCGCCTTCAGGAACAACACCAATGGTGTAAGACTCTCGTCGCTCATATAAACGTTCCCATTCTGGCGCCTCGAATTCTTCCTCATAAGATTCACCGAGAACTGTATTGACGAAGCCTTTCATTAAATCCGGATTTTGTTGCGCACCTTCAAAGATTCTTGCAGCGTCTTCCCATGAAAACCAACCGACAGGACTATAGAGTGACGACAAGTGATAGCCTTGAGTTTGACCATCACCTTGAGCGGTTGCCTGCCAGTAACCTTGATCGAGCATCTCGGTTTTTTGATGTTCACTAATTAAATAATCACAATCCTCACAACAATACTGCGCATTTTCAGGCTTACCTTCTTCCCATCGTAATTGAGAAAATCGCAAAGGCTGTGAATGTCCACAGGAAGGACAAGGCACATAAAAATAGCGTTGATCTGAGTTTTCAAATTCTCGCTGAATACGCGATGTGCTTTTGATTGTCGGTGTACTCACCAGCAACACCTTGCGTCGGCGTGCAAAGGTCGCACTTCGACGTTCAGCCAGCAAAATAGGATCGCCTTCACCTTCAACATCGCCCGGATAACCATCCACCTCATCCATAAACAGATAACGAGCAGGCATAGATCGCAGGCCGACAGCACTGTTTGCGCCAGTCATGACCAGTACGCCGCCAGGAAACTCTTTTGAGAGCACCGTATTACCTGAGTCTCTGCTGCGCGCAGGCGCAACACGCGCCCTTAGCTCTGGCACATCTTCAAGTTGAGGGTCGATACGCTGACGGGAATTACGCTTTGCCATTTCGACGGTTGGCGAAACTGCCATCATCGGGCCGGGAGCCATATGGATGACATATCCGATCCAGTTATTGCCAGCCTCTGTACCACCAACCTGCGCGCCTTTCATAAATACAACGCGCTGTACCGGCGAAGATACTGACAAACAATCCATGATTTCTTGTAGATAAGGCGTTCGTTGAGTACGCCAGCGGCCTGGTTCAGCAGCCGATTTGGGGGATAGCACACGAAACTGATCAGCCCATTCAGACACCAATAACATGGGATCTGGCTTTAAACCTTCATTCCAGGCTTTTTCGAGCTCTATTACCCCGTCGTAAAACTCAGTATCACCGTTCCTCGTCATCCCTGACGCCACGGCATTAGAACGTCCGTGTTCGTCAATCGACCTTTGGTTGGATGTCGCTAAGCTCGGATAAGTGCTGTCTGACATAAGACTCCAACATGACATGCATCTTGTGCGGGTCAACCTCCAGTTCTGCGGCCATTTGAGCAGATATTCTTGCTGGCCAACTTAGCCAAGCGTCGCGCTCGGCTCTTGCAATACGAAACACATGAGCGATCGCTTTAGCACGATCCACCAGCTCATTTTTCAGTTGCTGTAATTTGATTCTATTGGTCTGGGCTTTTAGGACTTCATTGGCGGTTCTGGCTTGCATATAGGTTGTACCACCAGCCGTATTGCCGCTTTCACTCAATGTGTCCGCCACCGCATCAAGCGCAGCTTTGGGTACTGCTTTAGTTGCACCTGGCGATTTACGCTGTTGGGCGCGATCTGTGTTTCGATCCCATTGTTTGTCGACTTTAGCTATATCGATGGTGCCATCAGTCTCAGCTTGAATACGGCCAGACTTGATCGCTTTGCGCACAGCGGTATCTGAGACCCCTCGATGTTTGGCATAAGCCCGCAGTGATACGCCCATCTTTTAACCTGTTGTTTTTAATCGAATTAATAAGCAAAAATGAGTTGATAAGACCGCTGAATGAAGCGTTCATGTGCTTATCAAAACCGCACTTGGAGGCAACCAAATGGCCCACAAACAAAACGCATTAGACGCTTTTTTAGCTCGAAAGTCTGAAATCGACACAGCCCTTGAGCGCTTACAAGCACTCAGCAATGACCACTTCAACGCTCACCCCGATGAAATCAACTGGGGTCACGTTGGCGACCTGGGCCACTACGC
>JAHRWG010000027.1 GCA_019090295.1 Cycloclasticus sp.
ATGCTTTGGATTGTTGGTTTATGGCTGGCAATAGAGTGGGGAGAAAATGACCAGCCTGCGCAAACCGTGGGAGGGTTCCTTAAAAGTTTATTAAGCTTGCCGCCTATTTGGGCATTTATTATGTCGATTGGACTAAATATAATGGGTATTAGCTTGCCTGGTTTTATTCAGAAGGCAGTTAGTATGCTAGGCAATGTCACTATGTCAGGAATGCTGTTGATCGTTGGGATGTCGTTGTCATTTGCGAGTTTAAATAAATATAAGGGTATCGCTATTTTGGCCTCGTTTATTAAACTTATGCTTGTTCCAGCAGTCGTTTATTTTGCATCGGGCATGCTGATTGATGACTGGGACACGCTTCAAGCAACGGTGTTAATGGCAGCTACTCCATCTATGATGGCAGCGATGATTTTAAGTGAGCGTTATGGGTTAAATACCGAGTTACTCTCGACGGTTTTAGTGGTGAGTACCGCGCTCTTTTTCATTACCTTACCTATTTGGTTGATGGTGCTGGGCTAGGCTTTTCTGAGCGGGAAGCTTGCTGAGTACTGTCGTTAAGGTCTGTTACTACCTCGTTAATTTGACTGTCAGCGCTATGGAGAGATGTGTTTAGTTTGTTTTCAAGGGTGTCAGCTTGTTGCTGAATAGACTGTTTAAGCTCTTCCATGCGAACTTGTTCGTCAACTTGGTGCTTAACAGTTTTAACCAACCCTTGGACCTTACCTATCCATAGCCCGGTTGTTCGGGCAACTTTAGGAAGCTTTTCAGGCCCAATCACTAATAGGGCGATAGCCCCTATTAGACAGACTTCAAAAAAACCAATATCAAACATAAATGCTTAGTTAACTTAATATAGAGTGTGAATTTTAGGCTTCCATGACGGAAAAGTGAAGCCGGTATAGCGATAAGTTATTAATCTAGCCTATGTGAATTGGTGCCTATTTATACGATAGGGGCTTGATTAAATGAGAATCATTCCCATATCATGGGAGTAAGGTTTTTTTAGTGGTTCAGCATGACGATGAATTGACTGAGAAGAAACGAAATAAAATGAAGAGGTTAATATGTCAGTAACGATAACAGAGAACGCAGCAAAGCAAGTTAAAACACAGTTAGAAAAAAGAGGTGAAGGGCTGGGCTTGCGCTTAGGTGTTCGGGAGTCCGGGTGTTCTGGGTATTCATATGTCATTGACTTTGCAGACGAAGTAAAAGAAGGCGATACAGTTATTGAGGCCTTTGGCGTTAAGGTTGTGGTGAATGCAGGGGACTTACAGTACTTGTCAGGTATGGAGCTTGATTTTGCAAGGGAAGGTATTAATTCAGCCTTTAAATTTAATAACCCAAATGTTACCGATGCTTGTGGCTGCGGTGAAAGTTTTACAGTTGATTAGATAAGCGTCCTGCTTAGCTAAAAGCAATCATTACATGATTGCCAGTGAATGCCGCAATCTGTAAACTACACACAATGATGGTAGCAATTTGACCAGATGACCTAATGCCGTGAATTATCACGGTTTTTTCTAAAATATTTTATTATTGGAGTAATACTATGGCGCTTGAGCGTACTTTTTCTATTGTTAAGCCGGACGCGGTTGCAAAAAATGTTATTGGCCAAATTTATGCGCGTTTTGAATCTGCTGGCTTAAGTATTGTAGCGTCAAAAATGTTACACCTAACACGTGAGCAAGCAGAAGGCTTTTATGGTGTGCACAGTGAGCGTCCTTTCTTTAAAGACTTAGTGGCTTTTATGATCTCAGGACCTGTGATGGTTCAAGTGCTTGAAGGTGAAGGTGCTATTTTAAAAAACCGTGAAGTAATGGGTGCAACTAACCCTGCAGAAGCGGATGCAGGTACTATTCGTGCTGACTTTGCTGATAGCATTGATGAAAATGCAGTTCATGGTTCGGATGCACCAGAAACAGCGGCAGAAGAAATTAAGTTTTTCTTTAGTGATGACGAGTTGTGTAAGCGCACACGCTAGTTAACGGAATGAGCTCAAAACAAAACCTGCTGGATTTAGACCGTTTAGGTCTCGAGAGCTTTTTTGCCGAGATGGGTGAAAAGCCTTTTCGTGCAACGCAGGTATTAAAGTGGATACATCAAATGGGTGTGTCTGATTTTGAGCAAATGACAAATCTCAGTAAGGCGCTAAGAACTCGCCTTGCTGAGGTGGCTGAGGTACGTCTCCCTGAGGTTGTTTTTGAGCAAAAATCTGCTGATGGAACGTATAAATGGGTTCTTGAGTTAGATGGAAAGAACCGCATTGAAACAGTTTTTATTCCTGAGGAAGGGCGGGGGACTTTATGCGTGTCTTCCCAAGTAGGCTGTGCACTTGAATGCCCTTTTTGTTCGACAGCTCAGCAAGGCTTTAACCGTAACTTATCGACGGCTGAAATTATCGGCCAAGTTTGGGTGGCTGTAAGAGCACTAGAAGGTGAGGCTCGATTAACCAATGTGGTTATGATGGGTATGGGTGAGCCTTTACTTAACTTTAACAATACCGTGTCATCTTTAAACTTAATGATGGATGATTTTGCGTATGGGCTAGCAAAACGGCGAGTAACAGTGAGTACATCTGGCGTGGTGCCTGCATTATTACGCCTAGCCGATGTGAGTGAAGCCAGTTTGGCCATTTCCTTGCATGCACCCACAGATGCTTTACGGGATGAGTTGGTCCCCATCAATAAAAAATACCCGATTGCTGAGCTTTTAGAAGCTTGCAAATATTACATTAAGGATGAAGCTCGACGTAAAATCACGTTTGAATACGTGATGCTAAGCGGTATCAATGACTCCGTGGAGCAGGCGCACCAACTGGGTAAGTTGTTAGAGGGGATTCCTGCTAAAGTGAATCTAATTCCTTTTAACCCATTTCCGAGTAGTCAATATAAACGATCAAGCAATAATGCAATCCATCGCTTCACAGCCATTTTAAAAGAAATGGGGCTCGTGACGACAACGCGTAAGACACGAGGCGATGATATAGATGCTGCCTGTGGCCAACTAGTAGGAAAAGTAAAAGATAAAACAAAGCGGCAATTGAAACTACAGCAGGTAGATTAGTCATGGAAAAAAAGGTGTTTCGCTTAATATTAGTGTGTTTGACGCTGCTGCTTTGCGCGTGTCAAGGGCAGCAGATTAAAGAGGAAACTCAGGCTTTAAAAGGCACAGAGAAAAGTCCCGCTGATGTTTATGTTTCATTGGGTGTTGAATACATGAAAAGAGGTATGTATGACGTTGCCTTGGAAAAGTTGAATTTAGCACTTCGTACGGACCCTTCATCCAGTAATGCTCATAATGTTATTGCAGTCCTCTATGATCAGCTGGGTGAGAAGCAACTGGCTGGGCGGCATTATGAAAAAGCAGTTGCTTTAACGCCAAGTAATTCGTCGGCAAATAATAATTATGCACGCTACTTGTGTGCTCAAGATGAATTTTTGTTAGCAGAAAAGCACTTTACAAAAGCATTGGAAAACCCGTTATATCGGTCACGTTTAATGGCGCTTACAAATGCAGGAACATGTGCTTGGCGAGCCGGTGATATGGACAAGGCGGAGAATTACTACCGAACGGCTTTGCAGCGAAATAAGCAATACCCAAGTGCTCTGTTGCAAATGGCAAAGCTAAAGTATGAAAGAAAAAATTACCTCGCTGCTAGAGGGTACTTGAAACGTCTTAAGGCAATTAAGCAAAACAGTTCTGCATTCTTATGGTTAGGCATTCAAGTTGAAGATAAGCTCAATAATCAAAATGCTGTTAGCAGTTACATTCTAGAATTACGGCAGCTTTTCCCTGACTCTCATGAAATGACATTGTTAGAAAAAAGTAAATTTAATCGATAATTAGTAGTTTTAATACATGAGTAAAAAGTTACAAGCTATTCGCGGAATGCATGATGTACTTCCAGATAAATCACCGGTATGGCAACGTCTTGAAAAAGCGATGTTTGAGGTGTGTCAACAATATGGGTATTCTGAAATTCGAATGCCTCTAGTAGAAAGCACGGACCTATTTTGTCGGTCGATTGGTGAAGTCACTGATATTGTTGAAAAGGAAATGTACACGTTTGAAGATCGAAATGGTGACTCTTTAAGCCTGCGACCTGAAGGAACAGCCAGTTGTGTGAGAGCGGGCTTGGAGCATGGTTTGTTCTATAATCAAACTCAACGTCTATGGTACCAGGGACCAATGTTTCGCCATGAACGCCCACAAAAAGGCCGTTATCGCCAATTTCACCAAATAGGTATTGAATGTTTTGGTATGGCAGGTGCAGAAATTGAGGCTGAAATTATCCTCATGTCGTACCGGTTATGGAAAAAGCTGGGTTTGAGCGCAGAGCTTACTTTAGAAATCAATTCACTGGGCACAAGTGATGAGCGTTTACGGTATAAAGAAGTACTTGTCGAATTTTTCAATCAACATATTGACCAGTTAGATGATGACAGCAAGCGCCGCCTGACATCAAACCCCTTACGAATACTGGATAGCAAAAATCCCGCTATGCAGGGGCTAATAGAGTCAGCTCCTCAATTAATAAACTCAATTGGGGATGAGTCACGCCTACACTTTGAAAAGCTACAGCGGTACCTAACCGACGCAGGTGTTAGCTTTGTTCATAACCCGCGTCTAGTAAGAGGGTTAGACTACTACTCGCACACCGTGTTTGAATGGGTGACGAGTTCATTAGGGGCGCAAGGGACTGTCTGTGCCGGTGGACGTTATGATGGGCTTATTGAGCAGCTGGGCGGGAAGCAAACACCAGCTGTTGGACTGGCCATGGGCGTTGAAAGGCTCGTGCTTTTGTTAGAGCAACACGAGTTGCCGTTAAAAACGCCTTTGGCATATATTGTTCATCAAGGAGCAGCGGGTGAGGCATACAGCTTGCAATTAGCCGAAAAACTTCGTGATCAATTACCCCAAGAAGGCATTGTTCTACACTGCGGTAATGCAAGTTTAAAGAGTCAATTTAAGAAGGCTGACAAAACTGGCGCAAAGTTTGCAATTATTGTCGGAGAGCAAGAAATTGAGCAAAACCAAGTGGCGATTAAGTTTTTGCGCGAGAGAAAGGAGCAGTTACAACTGCCACAAGACAAGTTAATTAGCTTTTTAAAAAATAATCCTTAAAGTAGGGCAAATAATGGACGATTACCAAACAGAAGAAGAACAAGTCGAAAGCATTAAAAAATGGTGGCGTGAAAACTCACGGGCTATCATTATTGGTGTAACCATTGGTTTAGTGGCCATATTTAGTTGGCAGTCATGGCAAGATTACACCTATCAACATGCTGAAGAGGCGTCAGATTTTTACCAGCAGGTGATTAAGTTATCGACAGATAATAAGGGGCCGGAAGCGATTGAATTAATTAATGAAATTGAGCTTAACTACAATGATACTATCTACGCTGCTTTAGCTGGGCTACAAAAAGCAAAGCTTCAACTTATTGATGGTAAGTCTGCAGAAGCTACGCTGACACTGGATAATGTGTTTGCAAGCAGTAACAATAGCTCGCTAGCCCATATAGCCCACTTACGAGCACTAAAACTTAAGGTGGGTAGCGGCGAAAGGGAAACTGTTATCACGACGGTGTCTCAAATCCTTGAGGGTGAATTAGGGGGTGCTGCAGGTTCATTCACTGCCCAATATCATGAGCTCCAAGGTGATGTTTATCGACTCATGGGCGATCTAGCTAAGGCGAGAGTTTCCTACGAACAGGCCTTATTAGTCGCACGCGAAAAAAATCAATTAACCCAGTTGAAATTGGATGATTTAGGTGGGGAAAATATTGGTTTTAAAAGTGTCTTAGAGACAGTTGATACAGTAGAAGGTACAAAATGATCCGAGTAACGTGTCTATTGTTAGCCTGTATGGGGTTAACGGCTTGCTCGGGTCTAGTCGAGTCGACCAAGTCGGCAGGTAGAAGCCTCGAGACAAGTATTATAAATACCATGTCAGCGTCCGGTGATGACGAAAACTTTGTGCCTAAACCACTAGAAGAACTGACCAATAACGTATCTCTCAACGTACGTTGGCAGACAAAGGTCACTGAAGGCTTAGGTAGTAGTTTATTAAAACTTGAGATGGCTCTTTCCGAGGGTCGGATATTTGTGGCAAGCCAAGACGGACTGGTTATTGCGTTAGAACAAAGCAGTGGTGAAAAACTGTGGTTTGTTGACACAAAATTACCCATTGCAGGTGGTATAGAAGTGGGGTCTGAGAACTTGTTCTTTGGAACAAGTGATGCCGAAGTTGTTGCCCTGAAATTGGTCGACGGTGAAACGTCTTGGACAGCGATGGTTTCTAGTGAAGTGCTTTCTATGCCGCGTTACGACGATGGTTTTGTGGTAGTACGAAGTATTGATGGTGCAATTAATGCGTTGGAAGCGACAGATGGGCAAGAGATCTGGTCTTATATTAGAGATGTTCCTGCATTAAGCTTACGTGGGACTAGCTCACCTGTACTAAAAAGCGGTGGTGTCATTAGTGGTTATGCTAACGGGAAACTAGTCGTTTTGCGGCTACGTGATGGTTTGCAGATATGGGAAACAAGTGTGGCAGTACCAAGGGGGCGTGATGCCTTATCGCGGATGGTTGATGTGGATGCTGACCCATTAGCCGGTGAGCGTTTTATTTATGCGGCAACTTATAGCGGTGGTGTCGCTGCGTTAGATGTTAAGTCAGGGCAAATTGCATGGCGGCGTTCAGAGATGTCATCATTTAAAAAAATGGCCGAAGACTGGGTCTCAATTTATGTGGTAGATATTAATAATGTCATCTGGTCTGCAGATAAAACAGATGGCTCTATCAATTGGCAACAAGATAAGTTAGAAAACCGTCGATTGACACCAGTAGTCAAATTAGGTGAATACTTAATAACAGCAGATTTTGAAGGCTATTTACATGTCTTATCAACATCAGATGGGCATTTAGTAGGGCGCTATAAAGTCAGTGACGTGGCGATAACAAGCACACCTATTGTTGATGGGGATTTGATATATATTCAAGATGTTAATGGCGAAATAACGTCACTTCAGTTAACTGATGATGCATCAACTGGTGGAGAAGGTTAAGCGATGTTACCTGTTATAGCCTTAGTAGGCCGGCCTAATGTCGGAAAATCAACATTATTTAATTACTTAACGCGTACACGTGACGCGCTAGTAGCCGATTACCCAGGCTTAACCCGTGATCGACAATACGGACTTATAAAGCGAGGCGATATTAAAGGCCTGGTTGTCGATACCGGTGGTATTACCGCCACATCTGAAGGTATAGATGGGGTTGCCGTGGAGCAAGTACAGCGCGCCCTTGAAGAGGCCGATATTGTGTTATTCATGGTTGATACGCGACATGGTACGCACCCTATTGATGAGGAAATTGCTCAAAATCTTCGTAAGCTGGGTAAGACGGTGATATTGGTTGCGAATAAAGTGGACGGCTTAGACGCTAATACTCATGTTGCTGAGTTTCATAAAATGGGTTTTGATAAGCCTTGGCCAATAGCGGCAACACATGGTCGAGGGGTGACAGAACTATTAAACTATATTCTTAGTACGCTACCTAAAATTGAATCATATGATGATACATTGGCAGGTGGTGGTATAAGAGTGGCAGTGATTGGTCGACCAAATGTTGGCAAGTCAACACTCATTAATCGTTTGTTAGGAGAAGAAAGGGTTGTTGTTTTCGACCAGCCAGGCACAACACGTGATAGTGTTTTTATACCATTTGAACGTGCAGGTCAGGCGTATACATTAATTGATACGGCAGGCGTAAGAAGGCGCTCGAAAGTTTCTGAAGCAGTAGAGAAATTTAGTATCGTTAAAACGCTACGAGCAATTGATGATACGCATGTTGTTATTTACTTGATTGATGCCAGTGAAGGGGTTACTGATCAAGATGCTAGCCTATTGGGTATGGTGTTAGAAACAGGCAGAGCGTTGGTTATAGGCTTAAATAAATGGGATGGTCTGACAGAAGATCAGCGTGACAAAGTTAGGCGACAGATTGATGTAAAATTAAGCTTTTTAGAATATGCAGAGCGTTATTTTATTTCAGCGCTTCATGGCAGTGGGGTCGGTAAACTGTTTGAATCCATTGGTGCTTTATACCGTTCGGCAATGATCGATATGGCAACACCCCGATTAACCGAAATTCTTGAACATGCGATTAGTGCGCACCAACCACCCTTAGTTGGTGGACGTAGGATTAAACTTAAGTTTGCTCACCAAGGTGGGCAAAATCCACCCGTTGTTGTTATTCATGGTAACCAAACAGTGGCCGTACCTGGTAGTTATAAGCGCTACTTGATGAACGCCTTCAGAGAAAAGTTAGGCTTGGTTGGCACGCCTGTACGTATTGAATTCAAGTCGCCGGATAATCCGTATGCGAAGAAGACAAGAAAATCAGCCACCAATATTGCAAAAGGCCAAACCAGTAAGACAAAAGACAAGAAGCGTCTAAAGCCCAGTAAACACCGTTAGTATTTACCCTTAAATAAGCTAGGCTCTGGCGCAGCACGTTCCTCAAGTAAAATGTGGTCGCCAGGCGCTTTAAGGGTTTTAAGTTCTGGGTATTGCTTGGTTCTTTTCTTTAAGCTATGACGGATTGAACGAATTAAAAACCGAGTGTCAGTATCCCAAGGCATTTTGAATGTATTCTGGCAATGGGAACAGGTGAATGTTGCCTCTTTACTATCATGTTCAATAACGGTAATGGTCCAATGATGGCAGTGCGTACAAAGGTCTATAATTTGCATATCAGCAGCTCGAGCTATTTTAGATGGTGCGTATAGTCGCTAATAAAATAGGCGGGGTCAACCTTCGTCTTGTTTAAATAAATATTCCAATGCAAATGCGGGCCCGTTGCGCGGCCTGTAGAGCCAATTTCTGCAATCTTCTGCCCCTGTGAAACAGAGTCGCCAATGTTGATGAGTATTCTGTGTAAATGAAAATACCCACTAATTAACCCTTGCCCGTGATCAATCAAGACAGTGTTGCCATTAAAAAAGTAATCCCCAGTATCAATGACGACGCCATCAGAGGGGGCAATAACCGGTGAGCCTTGAGGGGCTGCAATATCTAAACCACTATGCGGCTTTCTTGCTTGTTGATTAAAAAAGCGCTTTAGCCCAAAAGGGCTGCTTAATCGTCCCTGAGCTGGCAGGACAAAATCAAGGTTAGGTAGACGATTTGACCAAGTGGATAAGGCCAAAGATAACTTGTTTTTTTCACGAATAATCCTTTCCATGTCTAGGGGGTTAGGGTTTATTAATCGTTTATTCTTATCCGTTTTAGGTAAGGTGATGTATTGAGCAGGGTATTCTTTTTGAGTGACCGAGAAGGCCTCTAATAAGAGACTGTTATTTTTAGTAATTGTTTGTGGGCCTGCCTGAGCAGATAAAGGGATACCAATGATGGCTTGCCACTTAGAATCCTTTTTGATGGTCATGACCTGTGTATTTAAATAACGAATAGACGGTTTATTAGTATCAACGAAGGGAATAATGGCAATGCCACCAGGGACAAGCTGCTGCTGCGGAAATGCAGTAATGGGCGGTGAAAAAAGAAAACAACATAGGGTGAGCAATTTTAACGGTTGGTTAAAAGTCACCATTGCACGGCAGCTGAATAAATTGTTTAGGGGTTTAATGTTCATAAGTTTCTTCTACGTTAGCAAGCAATGAGCCGCTAGATAATTTGATATTGATAGTTTCCCCTATGCGGACCTGTTGGGCGTTAACTAGAAAGCTACCATCAGATGCTCGTTGACTAATGCTATAGCCTCTAGAAAGTGTTGCGAGAGGACTAAGGGTATTGAGTGCTTCGTGAGCTCTTTTAAAGCGCAGTTGAGTCGAGCTGGTTTGCTGAGTAATAGAGGCTGTTAAGCGGTGCTGTAAGGATGTTAAGCGTTGCTGATACAAATGTATTTTTTGCGTAGCCTGCTGAGACAGCAATTGCGAATACAGTTTGGATAAACGTGCTTTTTTTTGTTCAATTGTTTTGCTTAATAAAAACTGTAGCCGTAAATGATAGTCATCTAATCGTTGAGCATGCATCTGTAACTGCATACCCGGGTGTGCACGATTAAGTGCCCGCTCAAGCTGGTTTAAATGAACTTGTTTTGCCGTGCTAGTATTTGCATGCAGGGCAATAAGTCTGGTTTTTTGTTGCTTAAGTTGAGACAAATACTCAAACTGATCTGGGCTAATCATTTCAGCGGCAGCTGAGGGGGTCGGCGCGCGGCAGTCGGCAACAAAATCGGCAATTGTAAAATCAACTTCATGTCCAATGGCGCTTACAATAGGAATATTAGATTGGTAGATGGCTCTGGCAACCTGTTCCTCATTAAATGCCTGAAAATCCTCAAGGGAACCACCGCCACGGGCAAGAATAATAACATCACAATCTTTACGCTGGTTAGCGATGGAAAGGGTGTCAATAATCTCTTGTTTAGCCAGTTCACCTTGCACAGTAACTGGGTATATCAATACATCTAAAAGAGGAAAACGTGCCTTTAGAACGCTGAGAATATCATGGAGAGCGGCCCCGCTTGCAGAGGTGATAACGCCAACCCGTGAAGCCAAGACTGGCAACGGTTTTTTATGCGTATTATCATATAAACCTTCGTTTTCAAGCTTTCTTTTAAGGGCCTCAAACTGTTGGCGCAGTAAACCGTCACCCGCTGCTTCCATTTGTTCGACAATAAGTTGAAAGTTTCCTCGTGCTTCATAAAGGCTGACACGCGCCTTGATTTGTACTTGCAAGCCATTAGAGGGGTTAAAGCCTAATTTGCGCCGTTGAATGCGAAACATAGCACACTGTACTTGGGCAGATTGGTCTTTTAGTGTGAAGTAAATGTGTCCTGAAGCCGGGCAGGAAAGGTTAGAAATTTCCCCTTCAATGTTAAGGGTTAAAAAGTGCCCTTCAAGCATGAGACGTGTTTCTCGGCAAAGTTGGGAAACAGAATAGATTTTCACGTGATCAAGCATAGTTAGTTAGAAAATAATCAATTAGATGATAATTAGTGGAGCATACCTTATAATGAGTTGCTTTTTCTACGACAAGCCCCCGAAATATGCGATTTGAACAAGAAGCGTTAACATTTGATGATGTTTTGTTGGTACCAGCTCACTCTACGGTACTTCCTCGAGATGTCAGTCTTAAAACTCAGCTTACCCGAGGGATATCACTTAATATCCCCATTCTTTCTGCAGCGATGGATACGGTGACTGAAGCACGCCTTGCGATTGCCTTGGCTCAAGAAGGTGGTATCGGTATTATTCATAAGAATATGACCGCTGAAGAGCAAGCCAGGGAAGTCTCTAAAGTAAAACGATTTGAAAGTGGTGTTATTAAAGACCCTATCACCGTCTCCCCTGGTGTTACTATTCGAGAGGTGATGGGCTTAACACAGTTACATAATATTTCAGGTGTTCCTGTTGTTGAAGGTAATGATCTAGTGGGAATTGTGACCAGTAGAGACCTGCGTTTTGAGACCCATTAGATGCACCTATCGAAACGGCCATGACCACTAAAGAAAACTTAGTCACCGTGATGGAAGGCGCGAGTAAGGCAGAAGTGATCGGCTTATTACATGAGCACCGTATTGAAAAAGTTCTTGTCGTTAATAAAGCATTTGAACTGTGCGGCATGATTACCGTTAAAGATATTCAAAAAGCAAAAGACTATCCACAAGCTTGTAAAGATGATCAAGAACGACTTAGGGTTGGTGCAGCGGTTGGCACGGGTGTTGGTACTGAGGAGCGTGTTGCTAAACTGGTAGCGGCAGGAGTGGATGTGGTTATTGTTGACACAGCTCACGGGCACTCTCAAGGCGTGCTGGACCGGGTTAAATGGGTGAAAGAAACATACCCTGACCTTCAAGTTATTGGTGGAAATATTGCAACGGCTGAGGCTGCGCTAGCCTTAGTTGAAGCAGGTGCTGATGCTGTTAAAGTGGGCATTGGACCGGGATCAATTTGCACCACGCGTATTATTGCTGGTGTTGGGGTGCCTCAGATCACCGCAGTGGATAATGCAGTGCAAGCCCTTAAAGGAACAGGTGTCCCAGTTATTTCAGATGGAGGCGTTCGTTTTTCAGGTGATGTTGCAAAAGTGATTGCCGCTGGTGCAAGCTCTGTGATGTTAGGCAGTCTATTAGCCGGTACCGAAGAAGCACCGGGTGAGGTTGAACTGTTTCAGGGTCGCTCATACAAAAGTTACCGAGGAATGGGCTCATTAGGGGCCATGTCTCAACAGGAAGGTTCAAGTGATCGTTATTTCCAAGAAAGCAGTGATACCGAGAAGTTAGTTCCCGAGGGCATAGAAGGTCGTGTCGCTTATAAAGGGACAATGATTAGTATCATTCACCAATTAATCGGTGGGCTTCGCTCAAGTATGGGGTATACCGGCTGCGAAAGCATTGAAGTGATGCGTCACAAAGCAAAGTTTGTTCGGGTGACCAGTGCAGGCATGCGCGAAAGCCATGTGCATGATGTCACTATAACTAAGGAAGCGCCTAATTACCGTATTGAACGCTAGCTTTAAACCCCTTTAGTAATTAACGCTGTGGCTACTTTAAATTAGCCACGGCGACTGTTTCCGTTTAGTTAGCACCTAACAGCCTTTAACAGCCCTCGGCATGTATTTTTTAATAGCCCAAAAATAGAGAGATTTAGTTTGAATACACAAACACACGAAGATATCCATACACATAAAATCTTAATTCTAGATTTTGGCTCGCAATACACTCAGTTAATCGCTAGGCGTGTAAGAGAAATAGGTGTTTATTGTGAAATATACCCATACGATGTTGAAGAGCAAGCGATTGCAGACTTTAAGCCAAACGGGATTGTTTTATCCGGTGGGCCAGAAACGGTCACAGAAGGTGGGTCTCCACTGGCTCCAAATCTTGTATTCCAATTAGGTATACCTGTTTTAGGGATTTGTTATGGGATGCAAACCATGGCCGCACAGATGGGAGGGCGAGTCGAAGCGTCTGAGCATAAAGAATTTGGCTATGCGAGCATTCGTGCACGAGGGCATAGTCAATTACTAACGGATATTGAAGATCATATTACCGAAGAAGGCTACGGCATTCTTGATGTATGGATGAGCCATGGTGATAAGGTGGTTGAATTACCAGAAGGCTTTAAATTAATGGCGAGCACAGACAGCGCCCCTATTGCTGGAATGGCTAATGAAGACAAGCATTTTTACGGTCTACAGTTTCACCCCGAAGTGACACATACTAAACAAGGCGGGCGAATTTTAAGTCGCTTTGTACTCGATATTTGCCAATGTGAGGCTCGCTGGACATCAAAAAATATTATTGACAGTAGTATTTCAGCGGTTAGAGAACAAGTCGGTGAGGAGCAAGTTATTCTAGGCCTATCGGGTGGTGTTGACTCATCTGTTGTTGCCGCGATGCTTCATAAAGCCATTGGTGATCAACTGA
>JAHRWG010000028.1 GCA_019090295.1 Cycloclasticus sp.
AAATCATCAACGGTGCATTTATTTCACATTGGTGATACCCGAATTTATAGAATTCGACAGGGTAAAATACAATTATTAACCACAGATCATCGTTTCTGGGCATCTAAAGAAAAAAATTACCTAACCCGTGCAATGGGTATCGATTCGCAATTAGAAATTGACTACAGTAATTTTTTACTGGAAGAAGGCGACACCTTTTTACTAACAACAGATGGCGTTTCTGAGTTTACGAATGATGCAACCATGCTCCAATTAGTAAGCGACAATGCCAATAATTTAGACCGTGCTGCCCGTGAGATAACGTCTAAGGCATTACAAAATGGCAGCGATGATAACGTCACCTGTCAGCTGGTTAGGTTTAACCACCCTCCCCAAGTTAGCGATCAAGAAGTGTATCGCAAATTAACCGAGCGCCCTTTTCCACCCGATTTAAATGCCGGCATGGTGTTAGATGGTTATCGCATAGAACGCGAACTTCATGCTAGCTCAAAAACTCAATTGTATTTAGCCACTGATGAAGACACGGGCGCTCAAGTCGTTATAAAAACACCCTCTATTAATTATGTTGATGACCCAGTATTTTTGGATATGTTTGTCCAAGAAGAATGGGTAGGAAGGCGGATTTCTAATAACCACGTACTTGATATTATTGAGCAAACACGCCCTCGCCACTTTTTATACTTTGTATCCAGCTATATAGAGGGCCAAACGCTTAGGCATTGGATGAATGATAACCCAACGCCTAGTTTGCATGATGTTAGAGGTATTATTCGCCAGATTGCTCGTGGTTTAAGAGCCTTCCATCATCAAGAAATGATTCATCAAGATTTAAAGCCAGAAAACATCATTATTGATACTCAGGGGACCGTTAAAATCATCGATTTTGGCTCAACAAAGGTGGCCGGTATTGAAGAGATAGCCACCCCTATTCAGCGCCTAGATCTATTGGGAACTCAGCTTTATACTGCTCCTGAATACTTTCAAGGCTTACCAGCCAGCAGCCGTTCTGACGCTTTCTCATTAGCAGTTATTTGTTATGAAATGCTAACCGGCGCACTGCCTTTTGGTCCAAAATATGGCGTAAAATCATTGAGCAAACTATCTTACTCCTCTGTGATACTGCTCAACCCAGACATTCCTCTATGGGCCGATGAAGCCATTAGAAAAGCCACCCAAATAAACCCATCGCACCGCTACGAAGAAATTTCTGAGTTTATTCATGATTTGTCTCACCCCAACCCCACTTTCCTTAATTTAGTTCATCGCCCTTTAATTGAACGCAACCCGATCGCTGTTTGGAAAGGGTTAGCTGTCATTAGTCTTGTAGCCAATGCTATTTTTAGTATTGTTCATGTCATGCATTAATTAAAAATATTTTCACCGCTTTTTCTTGATAGTATGGTTATCAAGTGGCCGGTAGTTATTTATTAACCACTCACTGGCAACCCACCATCAACCTACTTTTCATTCAGCGGTTAATCCATGTCTAAACAATTGACTCAATCCAAAGATTTAACGACGGGTTCAATTTATCGGCATTTAATTAATTTAGCTATTCCTGCCTCTATGGGCATGTTTTTTAATACCCTGTATAACCTAACCGATAATTGGTTTGCTGGAAAAATATCCGATGATGCATTGGTTGGGCTATCCATTTCTAGCATTGTTTTTTACCTATTCATTGGCTTATTAGCAGGCTTGCAAAATGGCACCTCGGTGATGGTGTCTAGTGAGTTAGGTGCCAATAAGGGCGTGTCTCTTAAAGCGGTCACCCGTAATTCCATGAGTGTTGGGGTTATTTTTTCATTTATAGTCGTTCTCTTAGGCTTTTTTTTAGCTCAGGAGACCATTGATTGGCTCAGCACGCGGGACATCAGCCGTGTTTACGCCTGGGATTACATTCAAATATTACTGGTCGGAAACATAGGTTTTGCTGTTAGTGCGGTTGCCGCTGGTGCGTTAATGGCTCTTGGCGATACTCGGTCCAACAGGAATGTGTTAGTGGTGGGGTTCTTTGCCAACCTTGTATTAAACCCTCTGTTAACCTTTGGTTTAAACATGGGGGTTGCTGGACTGGCTTGGGCGACCTTAATTATAAAATTTGCCTCAGCCGCCTACTTATTGGTTGTTTTAAGCAAGCGTTTAGGGTTTCAGCTTCGCCTTCAATTCGAGGCACCGTTAATTGCCAAAATACTAAAACAAGTGCTTCCAGCCAGTTTAAACTTTTTTATTATGATTGTTGGTAGTCTAATGGTCACCGCCTTTGTTAGTCGTTTTGGGGATTATGCTATCGCGGGTTACTCGGTTGGCCTTCGCCTTGAACAAGTCTTGTTGCTACCTGCTTTAGGGCTAAATGCTGCTGTATTAGCAATTTCGGGGCAAAATTTCGGGGCTAAAAATTACCGGCGTATTGCAGAAACCTACCGTAAAGCTCAGCTCCTTGGCTTAAGTATTTCTGTTATATGCACCCCAGCCATGATTTTTTTATCACCATTATTACTCTCTTTCTTTAGCACACAAGACGAGATTATTAATACCGGTGTGCAATATTTAAGAATAGATGCCTTCGTTTTTTTCTGCTACGTTTCTTTATTTATTAGCGTGGCAACATTACAAGCGACAAAACAACCTAACTTCCCAGTAATTATGGGATTTTTCAGGCAATTACTCCTCCCCTTATTAGTCAATTACTACCTTATTATTGTATTAGACTACAGTATTGTTTGGGTGTTTGGTTCGGTCGCCAGCATTGTCTGCTTAAGCATGGTCATTACGTTACTCTATACTCGGCGGCAGCTTAAAAAATTAGCGATATAACGAGGTAGTTATTCTTAAAGGGTTTATAGCGATCACTTTGCTTTATTAATGCTTTTTCTGAATTTTTCTTATCGCCACCATTTAATAAATGCACCACCTTATTCAAATAAAAAAGGATAGAATGAGGTTTTAAATACAGTTGGCATTTTTATGAGTCATAGTGAGTTTAACCTTGATGATAATATTGTTTATTTAAACCATGCGGCTGTTGCTCCGTGGCCACAGCGAACAGAGAAAGCCGTGAATGCTTTCTGTCGTGAAAACGTAACGATCGGTTCAAAAAAGTATGCCAACTGGTTAAAGGTTGAGTCGCACCTTAAGCAGCAATTAACGGAACTTATTAACGCGAAATCGAGTGATGAAATTGCCTTAGTGAAAAACACTTCTGAGGCATTATCATTTATTGCGTATGGCCTCAGTTGGCACGCTGGTGACAATATTGTTACCAGTGATGAGGAGTTCCCTTCCAACATGATTCCTTGGGAATCTTTGGCAAATAAGGGCGTGACGGTCAAAAAAACCTCTTTAAAAAACACCGAAGACCCAACGGATCGTTTAATCCAACAAATAGATAATCAAACACGTTTATTAACCATCAGTTCGGTGCAATATGCTTCTGGTTTGCAAGTTGATTTAAAGCGCCTAGGCGAGGCTTGTCAGCAAAAAGGCGTGCTTTTTTGTATTGATGCTATCCAATCAATTGGTGCATTCCCTTTCGACGTACAAGCCTACCAAGCGGATTTTGTGATGGCTGATGGGCATAAGTGGATGTTAGGCCCAGAAGGCTTGGGTGTTTTTTACTGTCGTCAACAAACCATGAAACAACTAGAGCTCACTCAATTTGGCTGGCATATGGTTGAAGACATGGGTAACTACGACAACCCCATTTGGACGACTGCTCTGTCTGCCCGTCGCTTTGAATGTGGCAGCCCTAACATGCTCAGTATTCATGCCTTATCTGCCAGTATTAGCCTGCTACTTGAAACGGGCATGCACAGTATTTCAACTGCGATTATGTCCCGTGGGCAATATGTTATTGAAAAAATCCTTAACGAGAATGCATTAATACTACTCACACAGCCTAATCCCAACGGTAATAATATTATTGTTTTTAAATCGGCAGATGGCCGTACAAAAGAACTGTTTAGCTACCTCACTGAAAACAATGTTATTTGTGCGATGCGTGGCGGTGGTATTCGTTTTTCACCTCACTTTTACACCCCTAACCTTGCCATAGACCGTGCCTTTGAATTCATTAAACAATTCATAGCAACACACTAGCCTCTTTTAGCTAAGCACCTACTTATTAACTTGATTTTTTTTCACCATGATTAAAACAACATTACGCCCGACTCCAACCGTTAAGGTTGGCTCTGTTCTTATTGGCCACCAACACCCTATTGTTGTTCAATCCATGACGAATACCGATACCGCCAATATTGATGAAACCGTTCAGCAGGTTTATCAATTAGCCAAAGCTGGGTCTGAGCTCGTCCGTATTACGGTTAACACAGAAGAAGCCGCTGCCGCTGTTAGCAGTATTAGAGCAAAACTTGATGCGATGAATTGCTTTGTTCCTTTAGTTGGTGACTTTCACTTCAATGGCCATAAGCTGTTAGAGAAGTACCCTGATTGTGCAAAAACGTTAGATAAGTATCGGATTAACCCCGGTAATGTAGGTCGAGGCAGTAAGCGTGACCCACAGTTTGCAAAAATGATTGAGTTCGCTATTCAATATAATAAACCCATTCGAATTGGGGTTAATTGGGGCAGTTTAGACCCTGCTGTATTGGCTCGATTAATGGATGAAAACTCCCAATCAAGCTCCCCTAAAGACTCTATTGCAATTATGCATGAGGCCGTTATTTCTTCGGCCCTAGAAAGTGCTGCTAAAGCCGTAGAACTTGGTTTGGCTGAGGATAAAATCATCCTTTCTTGTAAGATGAGTGGCGTGCAAGACTTAATTGCTGTTTATCAAGACTTATCGGCCCGTTGCCACTACCCGTTGCACTTGGGGTTAACCGAGGCAGGCATGGGCAGCAAGGGGATTGTTTCATCGACTGCTGCCTTAGCAATATTACTGCATCAAGGGATTGGGCAGACCATTCGTATTTCCCTCACCCCAGAACCAGGCGGAGACCGCTGCCAAGAAGTGGTCGTTGCGCAAGAAATATTACAATCAATGGAATTACGCTCATTTACCCCTTCGGTAATATCTTGCCCTGGGTGCGGACGAACAAGTAGCGATTATTTCCAGCGATTAGCACAGGATATTCAGTCTTACCTTCGCCATAAAATGCCGTCATGGAAAACTCAGCATCCTGGTGTTGAAGACATGAAAGTAGCGGTAATGGGTTGTGTCGTTAATGGCCCAGGGGAAAGCAAAAATGCCAACATAGGGATTAGCCTACCAGGTACTGGCGAAAGGCCTGTTGCACCCGTTTATGTTGACGGGCAAAAAGATGTCACCCTAAAAGGTGACGATATTGCGGAGCAGTTTATCGAGCTTGTTCAGCGCTATGTCGAAAAAACCTATCAGTAATCAATACTGATAGGTTACTTAGCTATATTCGATGCCAGAAAGGCTTTATTCGTCTACGCCACACACTTCTTCTGCTTGTAGCCCTTTATCACCTTTAGTGATTTTGAACTCAACAATTTGATTTTCTTTAAGGGTACGGAAACCATCCCCTTGAACAGCTCTAAAGTGAACAAACACATCTTCACCGCCAGCATCAGGCTGTATAAACCCAAAGCCTTTTGAATTATTAAACCACTTAACTGTACCTCTAACGCGCTCTGACATCTTTTTTCCTCTTTAAGATAATTTATTTAAACCTAATAGGTTAATTTTTTATTAAATATAAGCCGATTAACACAAGCGTTATTAACTCTATTGCTTATCGAGTATACTCAAAGCTAAGAAAATATCCAGTTCTACCCTTATTTTTTCTCAATAAGCCCTAAGGCCCATCTGCAGTTTTTTCTTTCGCTTCAAGCCACAGCTTTTCCAGTAAAGCGTCGGTAGCTTCATCAATACTTAAGTCCAAGCCATTCAAGGCCTTTTCTACATATGAGAAACGCGTGCTAAATCGACTGCTTGCTTTCCGTAACGCCCCATCAGGGTTAACCCTTAAGTGCCTAGAAAGGTTGATACAACTGAACAAAACGTCGCCCAGTTCCTCCTCTATACGCTGTTGATTATTGTCGAGCCCAATTTCTTGTTTTAATTCGTCAATTTCTTCGTCCAGCTTGTCAAAAACTGGGGCTACCTCAGTCCAGTCAAAGCCAACGGATGATGCCGCTTTCTGGATTTTAAGGGCGTGATTCAGTGCTGGTTGTTTGGAATTAACTGATGACAATACACCTGCCTTTTCACTGCCTACCCTTTCTTGGCGCTTTTGTGTCTCCCACTGTTTTTCCAGCTGGTCAGCGTCAATATCTAACGATGAAAAAACGTGCGGGTGACGACGAATTAGTTTATTGCTAATACTGTTAACCACGTCGGCAAATGAAAAAAGCTGCTGCTCTTCGGCTAACCTAGCATGAAAGATAACGTGATAAAGCAAGTCACCCAACTCATCCTGTAAGCTTGGCATATCTTTATTTTCAATCGCCTCGGCCACTTCATAAGCCTCTTCAAGGGTGTATGGGGCAATACTTTCAAAGTCTTGCGCCAAGTCCCAAGGGCAACCCTTATCAGGGTCTCTAAGCTGAGCCATTAATTGCAATAATTCTGTCACCTTGGTGTTTGTTGATGGTGCAATAACACCTTGGGTCATATTTTTTTGCATTGTTATCTCTAATAAAATAGGCGTTTATTTGTTCTTTTTTACTTATATTGGTAGATATGTAGTTTATGCCGCTCACTGAATGGTGGTTTTTCTAGGGCCCTTCATATGGCCATGCTCGCCAGCCTTTAAACTCAGGGTAGTACAAACCCAGCATAATAGGTCGCGAGTCCATGGCTTGTATAATAGACGCATATCGCTCTAATTGGGATCGGTAAGTGAGCACCTCTTGATCAAGAAAACCCTCTATTGAGGCTTGATCTAATTGGCTGGTTTTGTAGTCAACAATCCAACGAACTCCTTTATCGACAAAACTTCTATCTAAGCGTGCCTGTATTCGCTCATTATTAACCACACCAGAAATAGATCGTTCAAATTGACTGTCTTCATGCGTGTTATCCAAAATCCAGCGACAGCGTTGATCTTGTAGGCAACTATCAATAATGCCTGTCACTCGATCAACAGCTTGCTTTATGTTGGACGGTAAAACACCTTGTTCTTTTAATAAGTGAGTTAACTCATTGGGCTTAAAGGGCAGTAACCACTGACCTTGCTCACCAATGACCTGTAACACGTGATGACAGACGGTGCCAATTGCAGCTGATAGGTCGCTCACCAAGTCAAATTCAAGTAATTCTGTTTGTTGCTTGAAGGATATAGGGGCAGGCTGCTCAAAATTTTCATGTAGCGGTTTTTTGCGTTTAAAATTAGACAGGTCTAGGCGATGACAGTAACGCGGCTCTGTCTCCTGTGTAATATTAAGCGAATCAACGTCAGCACACTCCATGTCCACTTCTTGTTCAATAGACGGCCACAAAAGCCCTAACAAGGTATTAGTTGGCGGCTTTTTTATGCTTTGCGTCTTCTCATCAATATTTAAGCAAAAACTTAAATGTAATTGTTTTTTAGCGCGCGTCGTGGCCACATACAACAACCGTTGGCTTTCATGGTGGGTTTTCTTTTGTTCAATTTTCGTTATATACCGTGCGATGTCATCATCATTAGCCGCCCCTGATTCTTTTAAGGGCGAAATAAGCAACTCACTCTTACCGGGTAAATCGGAAGGCCGCTCTAACCAGGTCAGCAATGCTTTATCGTCGTGCCTTGCCTGCCTATCTAGGCCGGGCAAAATAACATGATCAAACTCCAAGCCCTTAGCCTTATGGATCGTCATGATTTGCAGTTTATCCGTAGCAGCAGTATCTGTCGCAGCAAAAAGCTTATCTACCGCCTCTTTAAGTTGCTGCGTATCTACCGTCTGGCCATTAACCTCTAATGCCTGCAAGCATTCAAAAAAGCGTTTTGTATCCTCTAAGTCTGCTGAAGACAGCAAACATTCAGGGCCATTTAAGTCACTCCATAAGCCTTTAATGGTATCGACCAAACTCATCCGTTCACGGTTGGTAAACGCTTCGTTAAAACACCTTATTTGCTGCTTAATACCTAGCTGACCCTGTTCACTGAGTGAGGTAACCCGTGACTCATCAAACATCAGATCCCAAACATTGGTTTCCTCTGCCCCGTCCACCAATATCATCATGTCAGTTAAACTTAAGCCGCTCCAGGGGGCCCTTAAAACGGCTAACCAGGCCAATCTGTCCGCTGCTTGTAAATAAGCACAACTTAGCGACATCAGATCGATCACTACTTGGCGTTGGTTCAGTGGGTCAATGTCGGTTGCCTGATACTTGATGCCTGCTTGGCTTAGGTGGCTAACAAGATCTGTTAATGCCTTTCGCCCTCTGACCAATACGCCAATAGTCTCATTAGGGCTTTGTTGCTGAATGAATTGAATCGTCTCACTGAGAACACGCCCTTCGGTTTGCCTATCGCCATGTGGGTAATAGTTAACCGATGGGGCGTTAAGGCTGACATTATTAAAGGCAATAGAAGGCTTATAAGAAATTGCGCCTGTAAAAAAGTCATCTTGCTCGGGCATCAGGTCTTTAAAGCTTTGATTAACCCAATCAATCACCCCTGCTTGCGACCTAAAATTGACCGATATATTAAGACAGTTTATATCTTTAACTTCCCCTAATCCTTCTTGCTGAGTCTTCAAAAAAAGCCCGACCTCGGCTTGCCTAAAGCGATAAATTGATTGCATCGGGTCACCGACTAAAAATAACGTCTTCCCATCACCTGGCTGCCAGCCAGCGACTAAGTCTTGCAATAAATTAAATTGGGTTTCTGAGGTATCTTGAAACTCATCCACAAGGATATGTTTCAATTGGTAATCTAATTTCAACGCTGTGTCTGTTACGCCACTTTCATCATGTAGGGCATAACTGGCTGATAAAGACACTTCACAAAAATCGACATGCCCGCTAGATTGAAAGACGACCCGTAAATGCGCAACCGCTCTTGGTAAAATAACAAAGAGTGCTTGAATAAATTGCCACTGCTGTTCAGAGTATTGCGGTGATGGTAGGCAGCGTAGCCATAACATGGCGTCTAATAACTCGGCGTTGTCGGCTAAGTCTGTCAACAGCTGTTTATATTGTTTTTTCATCGCGCCGTACAGCGCCTTGTCTTCTTTATCGACTGCTGCGCTTGGGGCTGGAAAACCCAACGCGGCATTCGCCTGTTTTCGCCAACTGCCGGCTGCCGTTAGTACAAAATCCGCCAACATCTTCCAGCTGTCTAACGACAAAGGGGAGGTATCGTTAAAATCAAATGACTCAGCATAGAGGCACGTTGGACTGTCCACATCACTCGTATGTTTAGATGCAAACATCAGTAATTCTTTTAGCTCATCTTGCTGAGGTAAAGAAGTGAGCGATGCTACATTTCCCACAATCGTCATAATTGACCGCTGCAACACCTCTTCTAAACTGGCACGGCTATCATCATCAACAACGCTACCCCCCATATGACGCAGCCATTGATCACGCGAGGCGAGCATTGCCGAAATAAGCTGCTCTGCTCTTGAGAATTGATTATCTAGGTGGGTTAATAATAATTGAATGGCCTTGCCAATACCGTCATCTGCCTCCATCTCCTCCAAACAGTTTCTTGCCGCCTCAACATATAAAGCACTCGAGTCTATTTGAATGCTTGGGGGGGATCCAAATCTAGCCGTAACAGGCAGTTGCTGGGTTAAACTAGCACATAAAGAATCGATGGTTTGAATGCGTAAACGCGCTGGGTTATTCAGTAACTGCCAAGCATTCAATGCATCATGCTCTAACACCTCGGTGGCAACCTGCCACAGCTGACGGTCAAAGTCATTGCTGGGCTTAGCCTTTGTGCCCATCATTAATGAATTAATAATACGTTGATGCATTTCAGCGGCTGCTTTACGTGTAAAGGTAATGGCCAAAATTTCTTCTGGGTTTTGAACCGTTAACAATAAACGTAAAAATCGTAGGGTGAGTAAACTGGTTTTACCCGACCCCGCTGGTGCCTGAACAATATATGATTGCTGGGTATTTAATGACTCCTGACGTGCCGCTTGATCGACTGGGTTGCTCATTTAATTAAGGCCTATTTGTTGTTGCTCATGAAGTCGACACAAGCTTGCTAAATCACAATAATCACACGCTTTTTTAGTGGGCTCCACTGCGGCTCGGCCGGTTACGAAGTCTTGCGCTAATGTAACGTTAACGTCTCGCCAATAGTTCAACTGTGCCGACCAACTAACTTGCCCACCTTTTACTTGGTCAAGGCTTTTTAAGGCACTGAAGTGTGTGCTGTTGTTAGCAATCCCAACGTATTTTGTATCACCTTTTTTTATTTGTGCGAAGCAAATACTATCAACACCCTCCACACCAAATACACCGTATAACGGTAGCTGCGGCTCTTCAGGGTGTTCACCAAACCAACTGGATAAACTAGCTGCTCCAGTTTTGTAATCTATAATCGCTTTAGACCCATCTTGCAATGTGTCAATTCGATCAACACTGGTCTTAATCCGTAGGCCACCAATATCCAACTCTTGCCTTAACTCCGTGGCCAGCACGTCAAACGACTCGCGTGCGCTATCTAGCTCAAGCCAATCCAGCAATAGCTGAGCAATCCGTCGTCCCTCCATTTGCCCAAAAGTTGTCTTTAAAATAGGGGTGAAACGGGCTTGTTCATGAATAACATCTGCCACCACCGTCGTGACCAAGTCATCTCTTTCTTGCATGCTTAACGACAGCAAATTTTGCTGCGTTTTAATTGTTAACCAAAGCACCTCTAAGCCACGGTGGACTAAACTACCGCGCAAACGTGCATCAATACCTGGCTCTGGCTGCTCCAAGGCCGAGACCATTAAGCGTTTATGAGCATAGGCCTTAAACGGGCAAGCAGCTTGATCTTTTATAATGCTCACGCCCCCGCGACTAACACCCTCTCGGTTTATGGGTATCACTGAATCATCACGTATAAAGCCTAATTGCGGATCTGCTAAGCGATGCTTCAGTTCACTGCTTGGTATCGCCTTTACCACACTCGATAAATTCACTTCGTTAAATGCCCTTAGCAAGGGGCTTTCCAGCATTGGGTTACCTTCAACGGTCGATGGGTAACTAAAAATAACCGCCTTAGCAGATTTTGACCATTGCTCTGTTTGTAAACGAGCCAGTTGATATTGCAATGAAGCTGACGCCTGCACGAGTCCTTGTTGTCGTTGCTGGTTTATCGGTAAAAAAGGGTTGGCCTTTAAGGTTGGTGGCCAACACTTATCATGCAAGC
>JAHRWG010000029.1 GCA_019090295.1 Cycloclasticus sp.
CGAACTTATTTAATAAGGTGATATTAACAGCCGGTTCTTCTATTGGTTCAGCTGAAACATATGCACTTGATGACTTGCATTATGGGTTGCACACACCACCAGCAGTGCCAATTCCTGCAGCATTGTTCTTATTCGCTCCAGCACTACTAGGCTTCTTTGGCTTACGTCGTAAAGCAGCGGTAGCGGCATAAGTTGTAGATAGCGAGTTAACAAGCTTGTTAGTTTAAAAAGGGAGCTTTGCTCCCTTTTTTTATATCTGGACTATACTCAATAAAAATTATAATGAAGGGGCTGCGAAGATGAGAAAGGTATGTATAAGCATAATACTGCTAATAGCATTAGCATGTAGTAGTGCAGTATTAGCATCAGACCGGTACTTATTAAATGCTGGTGATGTGTTAGACATTTCGGTTTGGAATGAAGAGACATTAGAAAAAACAGTATTGGTATTACCTGATGGCATGGTTTCTTTTCCATTAGCAGGTGAGTTGATGGCAAAAGGTAAAAGCGTGGCGCAGCTTGAACAGGCACTTAAAAAGAACCTAGCAGAATTTTTAGCAGACCCTGTAGTAACGGTTGTTGTGGCCAGTGTTAGTGGTAACACAGTTCACATACTGGGTAAGGTACAAACCCCAGGCAGTTTTGTAATGAGCCAAAATTTAAACGTTATGCAGGCATTAAGTTTGGCCGGTGGTTTATCACCCTACGCAGAAGAAAATAATATTATTGTTTTGCGTCAGCAAGGGTCTAATCAAGCGGTTATTCAGGTGCGTTACGCCGATATTAAAAAAGGTGACGATGTGTCCACCAATATTAAGTTAAATAGCGGCGATGTAATCGTCATA
The DNA here is from genome assembly GCA_019090295.1 of Cycloclasticus sp. GTDB lineage: Bacteria > Pseudomonadota > Gammaproteobacteria > Methylococcales > Cycloclasticaceae > Cycloclasticus. The sequence goes on from JAHRWG010000029.1 coordinate 846, forward strand.
CCTTAGAGTAGACATGTCTAAAAAAATTGTAATAGCTGCGTTAAGTAGTGCCGCGCTGTTTAATGTGCAAGCGGCAGAGTGGTCATTAACGGGCGGTTTAAACCCCTCGTTAACCTATGATGATAATATTTTTATGCGCGAATCTAACACGCAAGGAGATTATCATACCACCATGACGCCAACTTTAAAAATGGCGTATGAAACAGACAGGTCAGAAGTTTCTTTAAGTACCGGTTATGTGATGGATCGTTACCACACATCTAGTCACCTTGATAATGACGACCCTTTTTTTAAATTAAATACGGCCTATAAAACACAAAGAAGTACTTGGGGTTTAGGGTTGGAGTTTTCAGAAAGATCAAGCCGTAGCGACGCGGCGGACGATACGGGCGATTTCGAAACAAACTCAACGTCCACAACCAAAAGTATATCGCCATCGTTTTCATACCAGTTAACAGAACGAGATGCTTTGTCACTCAGCGCAAGCTATTCAGAAAAAACGTACTCAACAACAGATTTTAGTGACAGTAAAAATCGTTCAGTATCAAGCCACTGGCAACACCAATTTACCGAACGCTTTAATGGCGGTATTAGTCTGTCGGCCAGTAACAATAAATCAATAGGCTTGTTAGAATTAACAGATGATGACACCTATAACCTTTCGCTAACCTCCAATTATAATATCTCAGAAATTTGGGGCATTAATGGCAGCGTAGGTGTTAACCAGTTAAACAGTCAGCAGACTAATTTATTTGGGGCAACCGATAAAACTAAAAGCACAGCCCCGTCTTTAAGTATTAATGTGTCGTATAAAACAGATGTTGATCAAGCTAACCTAAGTATCTCGCGTTCAACCTCACCGTCTAGCACTGGTGATGTTAACGAACAAGATAAAATCAGCATGGGATGGAGCAGGTCGCTAAGTGAAACACTAACAGCCAGCATTCAGGGTAGCTACCAAACCACAAACTCAGCAGTGGACAGTGGCAGTGATGAAAGAGAGAATACTGATATATCCCCCTCTATTAACTGGCAATATTCCCCCGATTCAACCCTCTCCTTGTCGTATAACTATCGACAACAAAAAGAATCAGCCCTTAATACCAATGCTAGAAGTAATGCCATTATGCTAACGTTTAACTACGATTGGAATGGTATTAACGCTTCCCGCTAACAATATAGAGTATAAAATGGAAGAAGATGTAAAAGGAATCGGCGATTATCTAGATATTATTAGGCGCCATAAAAAGCTGGTTATTTACCCCACACTAATTTTGGCTATTGTGAGTGCTGCAGTAGCTTTTTTATTGCCAGCTACTTATAAATCGACTGGCTTAATTTTAATTGAAACACAAGAAATTCCTAATGATTTGGTTCGTTCAACGGTTACCAGCTATGCCGATCAGCGAATAGAAGTCATCAAACAAAAGCTGCAAACCACACGCAATATTATGAGTATTGTGGATAAGTACAAGCTCTACCCTGAAAAAAGGAAAGATTCCTCTCAACAGCTGATCGTTGGCATGTTTCGGCAAAGTATGTCAGTGACTATGGTGCAGGCAAATGTTACTGACCCACGAAGCGGGCGAGCTAGACGAGCAAGCATTGCGTTTAATGTGTCATTTTTAGATAAAAGCCCGCAGCGTGCACAGCGAGTAGCCAGTGAGTTGGTCACGGCATTTCTAAATGAAAATGTTAAAACACGTACCGC
>JAHRWG010000362.1 GCA_019090295.1 Cycloclasticus sp.
ATTATCTTTATAGCAGGCAAAATAAAACCCGCCTAGCGGGTTTATATTCTTGTTTGAATTAGCGTGTACGATAATTCGCTTGAGTGGATAAATCAATTATCGCTTGAGCCTAGTAATTCTTATTAGCTGCAATTAGTAAATCATACCACCGACTTAGTATAACGATAATCTGCTCTAGATCTTCTGCACTGTAATTAAGCTCTACTAAGGCTTGATATTCAAAACTATCAGTGTCAGCACCTACCATAGCTGGCCTATACTCCCATTCAGCCGGTGGGTGGCTATCTGTGTTGAATGTCAGATAATCTGATATTGAGAACATCCAAGCCATACAAACACCATATCCATCATACATATCAGACATTCTAATTTCTTGTAATAAGTCTTTAGTTCGTTGTGTCTTTATCATCTGTCTATTCCTTGTTAACTAACTTAGGATTCGTATGTTACACTAACACTACCCCACATCGACAAATATTTACAATAAATCCCCATCTTCTGTGAATTCCATCTTATTACTTTCTAAAATTTCTTGAATGACTGTATCGCTGGTTAGATATTCATATTCTGATTGCAATTCAGAATAACTCCATTGCATAAATTCACGCAATAGGCAAGTAATTCTTTCTTCTCTCTCATAAAAGCTCCAGTCTGGTCTATACCCACAAACATCTTCGTCATACTTAACAGATATAATATTACTATTCTCGTGACAATAGCTTCCACTGTGTTTTACTGATGCTGTCACTGTATAGAAATAATCTTTCTGCAATGCCTGCAATCTTTCTGCAATTGAAGTTAGTTCTTCATTATTAAACTCTTCAGATATAGCTTTAACGGCTCCTTTTTTATAAGAATAATCACCTTCAAAACAAGCGCCGTCTCCTTGACTGCAAAAGCCTGTATAAAGCACTCTATCTACATTAATACCTAACATAGATCCAGCTATTTCTACCCTATCTATTGCACTGTCTGCCCAGTCTAAGTGTTCGGTATTCCAACCTCTATTATTATCTAGAGCATTTTGTTTCGCTTCATCGCTTAGTTCATCAAAAGAGTAGACAGTAGTGGTTACAGTATGTTGGCGCATGTTTTGTATTCCTAAATGACTGAATGAGCCGCTATATTATAGGCTGCATCTTGCAATGTCAACACTTATTTGTAATTAATTACAAATTGACTTATGTCACCAGCTATGTTACTTTTTGAGGGTTATTACAAGATAGCCTAACATCCAGCCATATCTGGATGCAGTCCCCCGTGCCTACAAAAAAGGCTAATGAGAACATTGCTTCTCATTAGCCCTAGTTTTCCTCCTTACAGGGTATATTCCTTTACATTATAGCTCTAATGAAATAGCGCTTGAGCGTACGTTAATGAGAATTCGCTTGAGCATAGAGTTATTCAATAGTCTTGTCTAGCTCTTTAGCCATACTTTCACTGACTGGCCTTGCATTACTCCAAAAAATCCCTACTCCTCTATAAGGATAATCCTCTAGAACTAAATAAGAGTGTATAAGGTCATAACGTTTGTAATTCACCTTATAGCCATCCCACACCTCACACCAGACAGGGTTTTCCTCACTAACACTATCCCTCCAGTCTTTCTTTACTTTCAGTTTGTTAATGAAATTCCACAATCTCTTGACAGGATCATTATATTCTTTGTTGTCTGTATGGACAACCCTAAAAGGGGTTTGCCCTTCCAGTAACTTACTTTCTTCGTAACAAACAATATAGCTATTTGTGTAGTAAAACACCTCACCAGCCCTCACCCTCTCTTGACACTCCTTAACACCTTCAGGAGTGTTCTTAAAGCCTGCTGACACAAATACTTTATTCTTGTTAGCCTCTTCCATAATCTTGTGATACTCCTCGATAGCTTTGTCTGAAGGGTTTGCAAACCTCCAACTAATACCTATTGTGTAGAACTTACCCCTAGATATAGATAGGATATTAACCCCATAATCATCTCTAATATCAGGATAATCATCACTAACATAACACTCTACTTTATCCATCACTTTCAGCATATCTTCCACTGAAGGCTTGCTATTACAATTTGACATTTTCTTCTCCTTTAATTAGTTTATTAACCTTCTACTAGCTCCTTCTCTCTTAATTGATTTCTTAAGTAAGTGTTCTCCTCCTTCATGGAACGTGCCGATGACAGTATCTGGTCACATTCCCTCTTTGTAAGCTCTCCAGAAGTTCCGGCATCTAGTAAAGTTCTAAGTTCTTTAAGAGTAGTGTTTTGACCAAGCAATAAAAGTAACTTCTCCCCAATCTTATACACTACTACAAGGAAAAAGAACCACCCACTCATTCCTGCAATCTTTACAAAGCCTTGTAGCACCAACCAAGCTATAAAAGCTTTAGTAGCATCATCCCCTAGAGATGAGAGTGCTGTCGTGATTTCTGTAATTGAATTTATATCCATTTTCTTCTCCTTTAAGTATTTCTGTTGTGTATTTGATCTGTGTAGTGTTACATAATACTAGCCTTCTGTCAACAATAATAACAGTGAAAAGGCATTATATCAATATACCTTCTGTAATCTCTCCCTCCTGCCTTTACGAATAGTGTTGCATATCAACGTGTTAGTTGATATAAGCCCTCCTCCTTGTAGCCTGTATTATAACTAAAAGTTATAACAAGAGAACAAGGAAACAACAATAAGTATAAGCTGTTTATTCTACCCCATGGCTCACTAGGTGGAGTGTGCCGTCTGGGTCTTTCACTAGCTGAAAATTCTCATCATAATAAAACGCCTCCAATCCCTCCTGAGTCATGATTTTAGATATTAATGCTATAGACTCAAAGACTACCCTGTGATCTTTAGGGTTATCAAGAATAGCCTCCAAAGTTAGGCAACTATCATCTACAATATCAACCCAATTACTACTCATACCTTTCTCCTAGTGTACTGTGAAGTCTTTATCAATCACTGTAGTTGTGCCTGAATAATATATCTCTTCTAGCAGATTGTCAAGCTGAAACATTGCAGCATCTGTGTTATCACTCACTCCAATGATTAGCAGCACAGACATCAATGACTTAGTGAGGGCTAGATACTGTCCGCTAAGGATAGCATTAAGCTCTTCATGTGTATTAGCATTATCCACTAAAGATACAGCTTGCTCAAGAATATCCTGCATGTCTATCTTTAAAGACATGCTCACAGCTCCTCAGACAGCTCTGACAGCGATAAATGACTAGGGGAGCATACTTGGCCCACCTCACCAGTGATAAAGCCCGCTACAAGCTCTTCAGCCTGTTCTTCTTCTACTTCAATAATAACTTTCTCGAATAATTCTATGATGTCAGACATGTTGGTCTTCTCCTAAGTAATGTGTGAGCCTAGATATTACAGAGTAAGTATCATCTTGTCAACAGTTAGTTTGCAATCCTCCAAGCTAACTCAGCTATGAATACACTTCTTAGCTCAATACTTATGATACATAGTCATGCCTACCCCTACTCACTAGCTTAGTGCCGTCTGGTGTGGTTATGCTGTTTCTGATAATCATAACACACTTTCCGCCATAGCTACAAAATCAGGTTTGGCTAACACCTTAATCTCTTCTGTTAGATCTTTGTTTCCTAACTCATGGGTGAATACTGGTCTCCCTAATAGCTCTTCGATATACTCATGCAGGTCTGAAAAATCTCCACATAATATTCCTGTAAAAGCTCCTACAATAGCGCCTTCTCTCTTATTCATCTCCATACTCCTTGTAATAATCAATAACTTGTTTATTAACGAAGTTATACAGTAACACATCTCCTCTCCTAAGTACAAACATTAAATCCCTAACTTCTGACATAAACACTTTAGCGAATTCTGGATCATTAACAATGATCGACTCCATATTATCATTTATGTCAGCAAGCTTTATAGTCTGCACTTCAGGGCATTGCTGCTCTAGAAATCTTATGTCTAGGTTCTTCCTTATAGCTCTGTTCCCATCACTGGGTACAGAGAATTGTGTCATACCTCTGACATAGGACTCCACTGAAGGGCCAAACAACTCCCTAACATCTTCGTGAGTGGAGTTTGTATCCTCTACGACATCATGTAGTAACGCCGCCGCTATCATCTCTTCGCTCCCCCCAACAGACCTCACTGTATAAGCTACTTCTACAGGGTGTCTTATGTAGGGAGTGTTAGTGTATTTTCTTACCTGTCCTTCATGCTGTCCTGTAGCGTAAGCAAGAGCCATGTTAAATAAGTTCATATTAAAATTCCTTGTAAGTGAGTTATATAAGTACTTTATATAAAGCTTTATTTGTCCAGTGCTTTACTTAATAACTAAGATCAGAATTTGACAAATAAGACTTAAAGACTATTATATTTTACTTAAGATATCTTGTCAAGTAGTATTTACATTAAATTCATAATTTAATAATTTATGTGATTAATATTAAACTAAAACATAATAACTTATCACATATACTTAAAGTAAGATTATTTTAGCATATTTTTAAGTGTTTGTAAATAGATATTACTAAAATAAATAGCTTTACATATTATAAATAGTTGTGTTATATTATGTGTACTTTAAGCAAGGCTATTATTCCGTTACTAACGGAATATAGTACTACAGAAAACTGTTTACAATTACAAATATTGGTGTTACTATGTGTGTTTTATCCATTAAGGAGAATGAAATGAGCTTACTTGTGTGGCAGTACTGTTGTTTGGTGTCAGGATTTATTATTGGCTGGATAGGGATTGATTTGTTTGTAGCGGTTGTTGTTGATGAAGGCACTCCCGGACACTACAGGGTAGGGTGTGGGTTTGTAGGAGCTGTTGTAGCCTACACTATTGTTGTGAAGATGGGAATTATTTAGGCTTGACATAAGCCTTAAGCGAAGGTATACTCCCCTCAAAATCACTAAGGAGAAGATTATGTTACCAAACAGAGACAGACGCTATGAAGACCATCTTCGCTATGATCAGGAACAAGTAGCTAATGAGTGGAGGCTGTGGGAGTGGGATAATGGAGGGAGGGAAGAGGCTATTGACCGCAGGCTTACAGAAATGTGGGAGGATAATGATTTCTTAATAGAGGTGTTGTCTTCTGATGATAATCTCAATACACTGAGGGTGTATATGGGATTAATACCACAACTAAAAGGCTTTATGGTAGGAATTCTTGAGGAAATGGCTACCTTAGCAATCAAAGAAATTGATGGGAAGGAGGGGTGAGGTATTACGAGAAGGAGAAGGATTATTGTATCACTAATTGATAGTGAACGGTTTCACCATGAAGGTTGTTGCATGTATTTCGATGAAGCAAGCAAGACGTTTAACGTTGATGAATTAGGATTTAAGCCTGAGACAATTGATGGCATCTGGAGCCTGATGCCCAATTGGCAAGTAGAAGTAGACTGGAAAGCAGAGCTTAGCCCTGAGAATCCCCGGTGGTGCAAGGTTTGGGATGGGGATATTGAAGCATTTTTATACGCCAAAATCAGTACTTACAATAAGGGGGTAGAGTACCCATTTATTAAATTAGCTATGCTAGGCGGTATATGGAAATTCGCAACCCCAGTCAGCGATGCCCTAGCCGCCCTGCTAGATGCTGAAGTAAATAACTAACTGGAAACAGGAGCCTTTAATATGAGCAAATATTTAGAGCAGCTAAAGAAGTTTAGTGGTAATGACAAGCTAATACACGCGACTCCACAATTTAAAAGAGCAATTGACTACATACAGAAGCTAGAAGACCGTCTGTGGGACATCTGGTATGAAGAAGCTCTTAGGTGGGGAGCAGTACCAGAAGATGCTAAGGCTTACGCAACCAACAGACTGGAGGTAGTATAATGAAAGACCCTTACAACCAATATTACCCAAAGCAAAGAACGGGAAATGAATGTAAATTAACTAAATGTGATAGGCATATAGATTACGTTGAGTGGAAGATGGGTAATCGCAACGTAATCTTTTGTATGGAGTGCAAACACGCGCATATTTCTCAGTATAAGAAAATTCAGGATTAACATGAGCTGGCATAACAAGGAGAAGACTTTGGTAGCTAAGAAGAGCAAGACTTTCAAAGAACAAACTGTGGAGGATGTAAATGATCTCCCTCTCTTAGAAGGCATTCCTGAAAGGGGCCTCACTAAGGCTACATGCCACCACTTCGGCTTACGAAGAGAAGTGGATGGAGTAGGGCTAGCTATTGCTCATTATTTCCCTGTATACTACAAAGGAAACCTCACTGGATACGCTAAGAGGACTCTAGGCATCCCTAAGAGCAGAGCTTGGAGTGTTGTAGGGATTGTCACTCCTGAGTGTGAATTTCTTGGCATGAATGAAGCTAAGAAGGATGGCACTCGCACTCTCCTGA
>JAHRWG010000030.1 GCA_019090295.1 Cycloclasticus sp.
AAGGGTCAATGGTTAGTATCAATTAACGGGGACATTGCCACTAATATTCGAGTCAACCCTTATTATCAAACCTTGATTAAACGTGGTGATAAAAGTGATGATAGTCAAATAATGAAAAACCATTTACAAGAGGCACGTTGGTTTATAAAAAGCTTACAAAGTAGAAATGAGACATTAATGTTAGTCTCGCAGGAGATTGTGAATCGTCAACAAGATTTTCTCGAGCATGGCGCAGTTGCAATGAAACCTATGGTGCTTCGTGATATTGCCGAATCAGTTGATATGCATGAATCCACTATTTCACGTGTAACGACCAACAAATACATGCACACACCAAATGGTATTTTTGAGCTAAAGCATTTTTTCTCTAGCCACGTTTCAACCGATACCGGTGGCGAGTGCTCTGCAACAGCCATTAGAGCATTTGTTAAAGAGTTAGTTAGCAGTGAGAACCCTCAGAAGCCCCTAAGTGACAACAAAATAGCCATACTATTAGCCGATAAAGGCATTAATGTTGCTCGGCGGACCATTGCCAAATACCGTGAATCCATTTCCATTCCACCTTCCAGTCAACGGAAACGAATCCTTTGACATTTATTGTAACCACAACAGGAGAGTAATATGCAGTTAGACTTATCTGGACACCATGTAGAAATCACTGATTCAATTCGTGAATATACGACATCTAAGTTCGATAAAATCAAACGACATTTTGATAAAGTCATCGATGTCCATGTTGTCTTATCAGTGGAAAAGCTTAACCATAAAGCTGAGGCCACTATCCATTTAAATGGTATAAAAATATTTGCTGAAGACACTCAGGAAAATATGTATGCGGCCATTGACGCGCTTATCGTTAAACTTGATAGGCAAGTGGTTAAGCATAAAGAAAAATCTACCGCTCACCGTTAGTTTTAAATCAGGCCGGCCTTAAACGGTCGGCCTTTTTAAGTACCTTAAAATGAAACTGATTATTATTAGTGGGCTGTCTGGCTCAGGAAAAAGCATTACACTTGATACGCTTGAGGATGCTGGCTTTTATTGCACTGACAACTTACCTATTGCCCTACTAGGTGACTTTGCCAAATTACTCACCCAAACAGATAACCCCTTATTTAAATTAGCCGCTGTCGGAATAGATGCTAGGAATGATCATCAATCCTTAAATCACTTTAGCCATTTTATTGAGCAGCTTCAACACAGTCAGATTGAATACGATATTATTTTTCTTCGTGCCAATAAGGACATTTTATTAAAGCGCTTCAATGAAACCCGTCGGAAGCACCCTTTATCCAATCAAAACACATCGCTCGATGAGGCCATCGATCTTGAGATTCAGCGACTTAGCTCCATTGCTAGTCATGCTAGCCTTCAAATAGATACCAGCAACACCAACCTTCATCAATTACGGGATATTATACGAAAACGAATATGTATCAATAACGCGGGTGATTTGTCACTGCAAATTATGTCATTTGGCTATAAACACGGCGCACCAAATGATGTTGACTTTGTGTTTGATGCGCGTTGTTTACCCAACCCCTATTGGGACCCTTCATTACGTAGTGCGACGGGAAAAGATACACCCGTTATTCAATTTCTAGAACAGGAACCACTTGTTCAACATTACCTTCAAGATACTGCCCAATACTTAAATCGGTGGATACCTGAGTTTGCCAATTCAAATAGAAATTATTTATCCATTGCGATTGGCTGTACGGGTGGGCAACATCGGTCTGTTTACTTAGCAGAAAAGCTGACCCTCTCTCTATCTAATCAGGGACTTAGCATTCTCACTAGACACCGAGAGTTACCTACTCTTTAGCGGGCATTAGCTAGAAAATAACACAGCAGTTCAGCAGTGTTTAAGCTAGAATGAATTCTTGTATAAATAGCTAACTTAACGATAAAACCATGCCAAACTCTCAACAACACGAGAATACTCATGAGCATTTGCGCTTACTCGCAAATAGCTTAGGCAGTGGCGCATTATCTCAAATTAGCCAACAAATTAATGATCTACACCCCGCCGAAGTAGCTAACCTGCTTGAATCATTACCCATGCAGAAAAGGTTACTCGTATGGGGTCTGGTTAACCCCGATCTGACTGGTGATATCTTAGTTGAAGTGAATGATGAGGTACGACAAGGCCTTATCGAAAAAACTGATTATAACGACTTGATATCCGCTGTCGCGTCTATGGAGACCGATGATTTAGCAGATATTTTCGAGGACCTTCCTGATGCCGTTTTACATGAAGTTGTTCGCTCCATGTCCAACCAAGATAGGCGGCGCTTACAGTCTGTTATGTCTTACAGTGAAGACAGCGCAGGCGGGTTGATGAACCCTGACGTGGTTACTATTCGCCCAAATGTAAACCTAGGTGCCGCACTAAGATACCTTCGGCAGCATGGTGAGTTGCCCGCTAACACTGACAAACTGTTTGTTGTCGACCGAGACGACCGCTACCTTGGCATCCTTAATATTATCGACCTAATCACAAAAAGCCGCCGTAGTCCCGTTAGCGACATCATGGAAACGGATCAAAAAGCGCTTTCACCCACGTTATCAGCTAATGATGTTGCTCTATTTTTTGAAGACTACAACCTCATTTCTGCTCCCGTTGTCGATGAAAACAATCATTTACTTGGCCGCATTACCGTTGATGATGTTGTCGATGTTATCCGTGATGAGGCTGACCGCTCAATGCTCAGTATGGCCGGACTGGATGAAGATGATGATATGTTTGCTCCGGTGATGAAAAGTGCGAAAAGGCGAACATTGTGGCTTGGCATTAATTTATTTACTGCACTTATCGCTGCTGGAGTCATCAGCTTATTTGCAGAAACCATTGAACAAGTGGTTGCACTCGCCGTTCTTATGCCGATTGTTGCCAGTATGGGAGGTATTGCTGGTAGCCAAACATTAATGCTCGTCATACGCGGTATCGCCTTAAACCAAGTTGGCCAAACCAATGCTCGTTGGCTTTTGTGGAAAGAGCTGGCAGTTGGAGCGTTAAATGGCTGCCTATGGGCAGGTGTTGTTGCCGTGCTTACTGCACTCTGGTTTCAGAGTCAGTCCTTAGGTCTACTCATAGGTGCAGCCCTTATTATTAACCTCGTTGCTGCCGCTTTAGCGGGTGCAACCATTCCTTTAGCACTTAAGCGAATGAGCATTGACCCAGCTATCGCAGGCGGTGTTATTTTAACAACCGTCACTGATGTTATTGGCTTTTTTACGTTCTTGGGGCTTGCAACGTTATTTTTGCTTTAATCATTAACACGACCTTAACAGCCAATTATTCCAGCCCCTTTTAGCTTCCCGCTATGGTCATTTCGCCCACCAATATTGAACCTGTGCGTATATTGCCTCGCAAGTCGACATCATTACCAACGGCCACGATCGACTGATAAATATCCTTTAAGTTGCCTGCAATGGTAATTTCTTCAACTGGGTATTGAATCTCACCTTTGTCAACCCAATAACCTGCTGCTCCTCGTGAGTAATCCCCAGTTAGAGTATTAACGCCTTGACCAATAAGCTCTGTCACCAGTAACCCTGTCCCCATTTCACGTAACATTTGTTGGGTATCTAAATCACCTGCCTGCACCGTTAAATTATGTACCCCTCCGGCATTTGCAGTACTTTCCATTCCTAGTTTACGTGCAGAATAGCTACTTAAAACATAGCCTTGAACGACCCCAGAATCTATAATATTCCGCGGTGAGGTCGCCACCCCTTCTGCATCATATGTGGCACTGCCCATCCCTTGTAAGAGGTGTGGCTGTTCGTAAATATTGACAAAAGAAGGGAAAACTTGCTGGCCTATACTGTCCATTAAAAAGGATGATTTCCGATAGAGGTTGCCACCTCGAATGGCCGAAATAAAGTGTCCGATTAATCCCGAACTAACTTCAGCAGCAAACATAACGGGGCTTTTTCTTGTACTGATAGCTCTAGCCCCTAATCGTTTAATGGTTCGCTCGCTGGCCATTTCTCCGACCTTTCTCGCAGCATCTAAGTCTGCAGCTTTACGTGCAACGGTGTACCAATAATCTCTTTGCATCGCGTCATTCAACTCACCAATGACCGAACAACTCATGCTATGTCGTGTGGCGTGGTAGCCGTGGTTAAAGCCCAAGCTATTGGCTAAAACACGTGTTCCTGCAAAAGTTTGTATACTGGCACCTTCTGAATTTGTAATTTTTGCATCATAAGACCTCGCAGCATCTTCACATTCAATCGCTTGTTCTATCGCCTGTTCCGCGCTCAGTTGCCACGGATGAGACAATGATAAATCTTGAAAATTAACAGCCAAGCTCTCTTTATCTGGCAAACCTGAATACGGATCATCTTCTGCGTAACGCGCAATTGAACAGGCGGCACTGACCATTTCTTTAATCGATGCAGCATCCATTTTTGTTGAGCTAGCCGAGCCTTTTTTTTGCCCTTGATAGACAGTAACACCAACGCCTTGGTCTTTATGAAACTCAATTGTTTCAACTTCTCCAAGCCTCGCATTAACAGATAAGCCTTCGCCAATACTGATGCCCGTTTCGACTTGATCAGCCCCTTGTTTTTTAGCTTCCACTAAAATATCAGCAGCAATGGTCCTTAAATTATCTATGTTTAACTCATCCATTTTTGGCGCTGTCTTTATATTAGGCATGTGTCCCCCCAACGGTTAGTGAATCAATCTTAAGTGTTGGTTGTCCGACACCAACTGGCACGCTCTGCCCTTCCTTACCGCAAGTGCCTACGCCAGGATCTAATTCTAGATCATTACCGACCATGCTTACTTTTGTCAGCACGTCGGGACCATTACCGATTAGTGTTGCCCCTTTGACTGGCTTAGTAATTTTCCCATTTTCAATTAAATATGCCTCGCTAGCCGAAAAAACAAATTTACCTGACGTAATATCCACCTGTCCACCTGCAAAGTTAACGGCATATAGGCCATTTTTAACAGACGATATTATCTCGGCTGGTACACTGTTACCCGGCAGCATATAAGTATTTGTCATTCGTGGCATTGGTAGATGCGCATACGATTCACGTCGGCCATTTCCAGTTGGCTTAACACCCATCAAACGAGCATTCATTTTGTCTTGCATATAGCCTTTCAAGACACCTTTTTCAA
>JAHRWG010000031.1 GCA_019090295.1 Cycloclasticus sp.
CCCATAAAGACCATAATATTCATACGCTACGGGAACTGAAACAAAAAGAACAACTGTAGATACGCCAGTTAGCATCATAATTGTTTTTGAATCGCCAAGCGCCATAAAACAAACACCAGCCATCGTTATCCCTAAAAAAGCTGTCGATAATACCAACACTTCAAACATCCAGCCAGCTGCTTGATACCTATCATCATAAAGAAAGTCAATCGCTATGTGCCCTTTCCCTGCGAGAACACCTACAACAACCATGACCAAAAGATCTAAGGGGGCACGCACTTGATAATAAACCCGCTTAAGGTCTTCTGGCCTATTTCTTACTATTTCACTTAATGCTGCGTACAAAACTGATGACATTTGCTTTCTAACCAGCGTTTTAAAGGCCATCGCTAGGAAAAAAGCAATCGTATAAACTCCTAGTTCTCTCGGTGTTATTAAAGCACCCAGTAAAATCCTATCTCCTTGCCCCATTAAAAAAGTAAATATTGAGGCACCAAACACCCATTTTCCAAAATTTAAAATTTCATTTAACGCTTTTTTATTCCAAGCCCAGCCACTTCTCTCACCTAATGAGGAATGGTGAGATAGAAGCATTTTGATGACCGACGAAACAATTGTTCCGAATACAAGCGCCCAAATATCACGCTGATAGTATGCTAGAGCTATCATGAATAGCAACCCTGCAACCTGGCTAATGACTTCAAGCTTTACAATCTTGCTAAACTCTAATGTTCTATTTAGAAGCGCTATATTCATTGAGTTAAAGCCAGCTATTAGCCCAGTAACCGACATGGCCGCCAAAATAAAAGGTAACTCTGGGTGTGCGTATACTGAATCACTATCAAATAATGCGGTATCAGGAAGGTAATATAAGGAAATGCTCAGTACTAAAATAAATAAAAATATTACTACTCCACGTATAATTTGTACGGTCCATGCGGTATTTACATAACTCTTTTCATCGGCATTTTTACTTTGAATTACATTTTGATTAATCCCTAAATCAGAAAACATAGCGACGCCGTTCAATGCTATAGATACGACAGCCATCAATCCAAACATCTCCGGCACAAGCAATCTAGTTAGAACCAAATTACCACCTAACCGTATTAGCTGTGAGGCAAACTGCCCAACAAACACCCAGCCCCCTGCTTTAAATACTTTTTTCCTTAAACTAATCGAGTTCCCAGCCACTTCTACATAATTCTCATGTTAATTTAAACCTCTTACTAAGTAATTTTCATTGACGTCCTTTATGAAACACCAAATAACCCCTTAAAGTTAAAATTACTGCTCTATCAACCTCAATAACAATAATTAAACCAATTCTACTGCATATCTCGATGGCTTTTAACACTTCCAGCGCTAAAAGCATATAATCTCACTTAACACTGCTTAAGAATGATCACACCACCTTTTATCTAATCTATAAAGTAATCGAAAAAAGGTGTCCAGCTCAAGCCCCTTAAGGCAGTATTATCTCAGCTACCATTACCCTTGTCTCAGTATGAATTGCCCCGTTTATTTAGGCACTCCCTAATTTCTTAAAATAGTTATTTTCAAATGCCTTCGGTGACAAATCATCATTGTGACCGTGGCGCGTAACTGCATTATAAAACAACCAACCTTCATAGGTTCTAATATAAGTGATATCCGTCATCCAAACTTTGTTAGGCTCTGGTCTACTACATTAAACTGACGGTCCAGTAAGTTTGGAGCAATGGTTGGTGCCTCACCAACTTGATAATGGTTATTACGCTTATAACCGCGCTGAGACGCTATTTTTGCATTACGCATCAATCGCCATACACGATTTCTAACGCAAATTTAACCAGCAGCACGAAGGTCTTTGTAAACTGTAGAAATCTCGACTTTGGTAGACAGTTTATACTGAATATCACCGTATATTAGGAGTCGAGATCATGAATAAGCAAGCTCAACGAGATATATCGAGAAAGTTAAAAGTTCTAAATCACGCTAAAAAAATAGGGAATGTGTCGAAGACATGCCGTTATTTTGGTATTTGCCGAGAAACATTTTACACATGGAAAAGAGCTTACCTTGCTAAGGGAGACAAAGGGTTAATTGATAGTAGGCCTTGCCCTGAAAACCATAAATTACGTGTTCCTCAGGAGATTGAAGAAAAGGTTATTCATCTAATAAAACCTACCATTTTGGTGCTGATATGATTGTTTGGCATTTGCAGCGCTACCACGACATCAAGCTTTCACGTAACGGTTGCTACCGTTTATTATTTAGAAATAAGCTTAACAGGCTACCGGAAAATATTAAAAAAAGACCTCGCCAGAGCTTTAAGCATTATGAAAAGAAAGTGCCCGGGCACCACGTCCAGATTGATGTCAAATTCTTATTCTTTATTGATAAACAAGGGAAACGCCTTAAGAAATTTCAATATAATGCCATTGACGATTGCACACATATTAGAGCCCTTAAGATTTACGAAAAACACACTCAGGCCAGTTCAATTGATTTTGTTGACCATGTTGTTGAAAAGTTTCCTTTTAGAATAAAGATGATACGTACTGATAATGGCCATGAGTTTCAAACAAAATTTCATTGGCACATTAAAGACCTCGGGATGGAACATGTTTATATCAAACCAGGAACACCGCGATTAAATGAAAAAGTTGAACGGTCACACCTAACGGATAAACGTGAGTTTTATCAAATGCTCGACTACACCGGTGATGTGGATCTACACAAGAAATTAGCTCAGTGGGAAGATTATTGTAACTTCCTTAGGCCTCATGCTGCACACATGGGTAAAACGCCGTATGAGCAACTTAAACAGCGTATGTTAGGATAATTACTTGGATGTCTACCGAAGTCGGATTTCAGACACATTAGCCAGACACTTAAAGACTGGACAATAATGCAGCAGATTACGTTGCTTTATATTCAGCCGGGTAAACCAACTCAGAATGCATATATTGAACAGTTTAACCGAACAGCTCGACATGAATGGTTGGGTTTACACCTTTTTGAATCAATTGAGCAAGCTCAATTACTCGCGACACAGTGGCTTTGAACTTACAATAATATTGCGTCCTCATACAGCAATCGGTGGAATACCGCCAAGGCAGTTACTGAAGGCGGCTTAACCCTCTATTTTTAACTTCGCTTATTAATGGGGAGATTACAAATTAGGGGCTGCTCACCCTGCTGATTATAGATGGTCGAGGGCGAGTTATCACGCGAAAGCTTTAGGGGTAGATAGTAAGTTGTATAGCCCCAACCCTTTGTATTTAAATTTAGGCGTTAATGATGCTAGTCGAAAGGCAAATTATCGTTGCTTATTTGAGGCACATATTGATAGCCGAGTGGTGGATGATATTCGTGGGTCGGTACAAAAAAAGCTTGGTCTTAGGTAATGATTATTTTAAGGACGCCATCACTGAATTAACTCTGCGGCGAGTGAAGCAAGAAAAGCGTGGCCCGAAAGCAAAAGTGGATTAGGGTAGTTTTTTACCTGACCCCAAATAGTTTCTACCCTAAGAAGAACCTGCTTATTGGAGACAAAAGTCTTTAAGTATTTATTAGGCGAAAAAAAACCAACTAAAAAGTTGGTCTTTTGAAATATAGATGGTGGGTCGTGCGCGATTCGAACGCGCGACCATCGCATTAAAAGTGCGGTGCTCTACCGGCTGAGCTAACGACCCTCCAAGAGGCGAGAATGATACCGGATTGGAGAGAAAAGGCAAGTCGAATATGCGGTTTAAATATTAAAAATGGGGGTAGCACCGATGTTTATCGCTGATATCGAGTAGGGTCTTGCATTTTTGCTTTCTCGAAACCTTGCTGGCGTAAACGGCATGATTCACACTCGCCGCATGCCTCACCTTCAATATTAGCTTGATAGCATGAAACGGTCACACTGTAATCCACATTCAACGCATCACCTTTTTGTATGATTTGCGCCTTACTTAAACTGATTAATGGTGTGTGAATTTTAAACCCACCTTCTTCTACACCTGCCTTAGTTGCTAAGTTTGCTAAGTTTTCAAAAGCTTGGATAAATTCTGGGCGACAATCTGGGTAACCAGAATAATCCACTGCATTGACACCGATAAAGATATCCCATGCTTCAAGTACTTCCGCCCAACCCAATGCTATCGAAAGAAACACGGTATTTCTTGCTGGCACATAAGTGACAGGAATACCCGATGCTTTCTCAGTTGGTACGTTTATCTCATCGTCGGTAAGTGCTGAGCCACCAAATTCC
>JAHRWG010000032.1 GCA_019090295.1 Cycloclasticus sp.
ATATGGGTGCAAGGAGCCTGAGACATGGCCACACAGCCAACTTTGTTGAGGGCAAGCATTTCGGTGAGTGTTTTACCTTCCAATGCACTGGTAAGCGCACCTAGTGGTAGCACTTTTGAAAAACCAGTGGAGTCCGCGTTATCTAAAATAAGTTGAGCAACGGCGGCGGTATCAATGGTCGGTTTGGTACCAGGTTGGCAACATATGGTGGTGAAGCCACCTGCGGCAGCCGCTTTCGCTTCACTCTTAATATTGGCTTTTTGGCCATAACCTAGTTCAGGTAGGCGAGTGTTAATATCAACAAAGCCAGGCATAATAACTCGCCCTGTAGCATCAATTACTTTATCGGCAACAAAGCCTTCAACGGTGCCGCCAAGCTGTAGAATTTTATCCTGACAGATATAAATATCTTGAATGTCATCGCGATTATTTGCAGGGTCAATTACGCGACCATTTTTAATCAGGGTATTCACAAGGCCTTACTCGATGGGTGTTGCCCTAAGGTTAAAGCCATAATGGCCATTCTGGTAGCAATGCCATTGGTGACTTGTTGCAAGATGACAGAGTGGGGGCCATCAGCGACAGCGGCATCCATCTCTATGCCCCGATTAATGGGGCCAGGGTGCATAACGATAACATCTGTTTTGGCATGAGCCAGTTTTTTTTCGGTTAAGCCAAAACAATTAAAGTACTCACTTTCACTGGGCAATAAAGCACCACTCATTCTTTCACGCTGTAGGCGTAACATAATGACCACATCAACATCGTTTATGCCTTCAACTAAATCTGTGTAGGCGCTAACACCAAGAGCTGACGGTGTTGAAGGGAGTAAGGTGTTAGGTGCGATAACACGAATCTCTTTAGCACCAAGTGTTTTAAGCGCATGAATTTGTGAACGGGCAACCCTAGAGTGCAAAATATCACCAATAATAGCGACCTTTAATTGGCTGAAATCTTTTTTTACTTGCCGAATGGTGAACATGTCCAACATCGCCTGTGTTGGGTGAGCATGTTGCCCATCACCTGCATTAATAACGCTAACATGGGGGGCAACATGGCTGGCAATAAAGTGAGCAGCACCACTGGCAGCGTGACGAATCACAAACATATCTGCTTGCATGGCTTCTAAGTTTCGAATGGTATCAAGAATGCTTTCACCTTTGGTGGCGGCAGACGTGGCGATGTTAAGGTTAATAACATCGGCAGACAGCCGTTTGGCAGCTAGGTCAAAAGTGGTGCGAGTGCGGGTGCTATTTTCAAAAAACAAATTAACAATTGTTTTACCCCGTAGCAAAGGAACTTTCTTAATGGCTTTGTCCGCAACGCTAGAAAAAGACTCGGTAACATCCATGATGTCGGTGAGAAGAGCTTTTGATAGGCCTTCTGTCGTTAAAAAGTGCCGTAATTGACCTTGGCTATTCAGCTGCAATTGGGAACTGTCCGGGGCTTTTAAGGATGTACTAGCGGATTGTATGCTAGAGCTCATATCAGTTAGTTCCAGTTAGTTTCTAGCGCTAACGGCGCTGGTCCGGTCAATTTTACCTGCTTTTGTGGTGATAAATCCAGTGTTAAGCCAGCTACATCGGCTTGTAAGGGTAGTTCTCTAGAGCCTCGGTCCACAAGAACAGCTAAGGTAACGCTGTTAGGGCGACCGTAATCAAAAATCTCATTCAAGGCTGCGCGAATGGTACGACCAGTGTACAAAACATCATCAACCAGAATGATGTGTTCAGCCTCAACATCGCTAGAAATTTGACTCGGTTTTACCTGAGGGTTTAGGCCCATTCTTGTGTAATCGTCTCTGTAAAAAGAAATATCTATTTCACCTAGAGGTTTATTTATACCAAGGCGTTGATGCAGCTTTTCTGCCACCCAAAGCCCACCGGTATGAATCCCAATCATTAATGGGTTAACGATGCCTTTTTGCTTAAGCATCGTGGATAATTGTGCGGCCATCGAATCAAGAATAGGCTCAATTTCTGTGGATTTAAGGTGTTGTTTCATTATTTATTGCTTAATTGTTGGTGGTTAAGCCAGCTTTGTAAAATTAATTGAGCAGCTAGTTGATCTTGAACCTGCCAGAGTTTTGTTGCACTGACTTGCACCTCATCAAATAACATTTGTTTTGCTTCGAAGGTGGTTAATGTCTCATCAAATAACTCGACTGGACAAGCATAACGGCCTTCAAGTTGACGAGAAAATCGAATCATCCGTGGGGTTACGTCATTATCACTGCCATCTTCTTGGCGAGAAATACCAACGATCATCAACTTTGGTTGCCAAGTATCCACAAGCTTTGTAATTTCAGCCCAGCCCGTTTTTTGCTTAATAGCTGAAACAGTGGTTAAGGCATTTGCAATATGTGTGTCAGTGTCCCCAACAGCAACACCTATTTTTTTGACACCATAATCAAATCCTAAGCAAATAGTCACTAGCAATGACCAGCTTCGCTACCCATCAGGCTAATATCAACGCCAATTCGATGCCCAGCTAGCTCCCAGCGTAAAGGCAGTGGTTCATCAAAGATAATGTCGGTATCTGCAGTGCCATGCAGCCAAGCATTGCGCATAATTTCTTGTTCCAATTGGCCACCGGACCAGCCGGCATAGCCTAATGCAACTAGCCAATGATCGGGCCCCTTGTCTTGTGCAATGGCTTCTAAAATATCTTTGGAACTGGTTAGTGCTAGGTGCTCAGTCACTGGTAGAGTGGAGTCCCATTGCCCAGCGGGGCTGTGTAAAACAAAGCCACGCTCAGGTTGTACAGGACCACCTGTAAATAAAGGAATGCTGGCAGTTTCTTGCCTGACAGGGGTTATGGACAGCTGTTTGAAAATATCCCCCATGGTCATGGTGTGTGCTTTATTGATGGTGATGCCGAGTGCACCATCTTGGTCATGCTGGCATATCAGCGTGACCGACTTAGAAAAATCGTCAGTGTCCATGTTAGGCATGGCGATTAAGAAATTATTCGTCAGGTATTGTTGTTTGTTCATAGGTTTTTTAAACGACTTATTGTAAAGCGCGTAGTTGGCCGCTATTTTGGAACTGCCAAGTACGGGTGATAACCAAAATATCCGCTTCTCTTTGTAAGTTAAGTGGAAAAGGCGAGAAAGGTGAGGCTAGTTTAACAATATTAACGGCGGCATCATCAATAATTTTATGACCAGAGCGTCGATTGATGGTTGTTTTTCTCAGCGTACCATCCGAATATAGTTCCACTGTTAATACCAGTGTCCCTGATAATTTTTTTCTGCGGGCTTCACCAGGATAATTTAGATTACCTATTTTTTCTACTTTTTGCTGCCAGGCTGATTCGTAACTGGCCGCAATATGTTTATGTGCACTAATAGAATTAATGTACGACCTGCGTGGCCAACCAGAGATGCTGTTTTGGGTTGCTGTTATCTCTGCTTGCGATTGTGCTATTTCTTGGCTTTTTTGAAGCAATTCAGCTGTTGTGATGGCTTTACTGTTGGGTGCTTTTTTAGGGCTAGCGTCAATGGCACGTCGAGCCTCGTTTTGTAATAAAACTGTTTGGGGACTAGACGCTGTAGGCTGAGTCTTTTGAGCGTCCCCTAGCCGTTTTTTGAGTTGAGGGCTTATCGAGGCTTGCTGCTGATTAATCTTTTTTTCTTTGCCTTCACCGCTTCCAATCTGGTCTTCTTGAGCCAAAAAGTCGGCCTCATCTGGTCGCTGTACGTCGGGGTTTTGAATAAGGACAACCTCAAGTTTTTTACCTAAAGAGCGCGGGGGCGCTACTTGAAAGCTAATACCCAAAATAATAAGCGTATGGATAATGGCGGCGGCAAATAAGGTTAGGCTCAGCTTGTCCGATGATGTAACGGTGGTAGCAGTCACAAATTAGGCCAGTTTTTCCTCAATGCAATCCATTAATAGGCCACTAATATTCAAGTCATACATGGCATCTAATTCTTTTACACAGGTTGGGCTAGTAACATTAATCTCAGTAACGTAATCGCCAATCACGTCGAGGCCAACAAACAATAAACCCTTTTCAACCAATGCTGGACCAATCTGTTCACATAACCAGCGGTCTCTATCGCTTAGTTCACGACCTTCGCCTGTTCCACCGGCAGCAAGGTTTCCACGGGTTTCACCTTTTGCAGGAATACGTGCCAAGCCATAAGGCACGGGCTTGCCATTAATAATAAGAATACGTTTATCACCGTGCTTTATGTCGGGTAAAAAGCGCTGAATCATTGCTAGTTTTTTACCGTGATCGGTCATGGTTTCTAATACGACGCCTAAATTATGATCAGCTTTTTTAAGCCTGAAAATAGAAGCACCACCCATGCCGTCGAGCGGTTTGATAATAATGTCTTCATGCTTGCCTAAAAACTGGCGGATGCGAGTTGTTTGTGAGGTGACTAAGGTAGGCGCACAGCATTCGGGGAACCAT
>JAHRWG010000033.1 GCA_019090295.1 Cycloclasticus sp.
AGATTATCAGCAATACAAATCTTTATGGATTGCTTGTTAGGTAAGTAATTGATGGAGATGTCGATTCGGCCAGCGTCTGTATCATTAACAGCTTCCTGAGCATTTTTAATTAAGTTTATAAGAACTTGCCTTAAGCGAATAGGGTCGGCAAAAATAGTGGGCAAGTTAGGGCCTAATTGAGTGTTTAGCTTTTTAATTTGCCCTTGGTAAAGTAATGAAACCACTTCAATAAGTTCACCAATAGCAATGCGTTTGGGGCTAAACTTTGCTGGCTTGGCAAAATCTGAAAAGTCATCAACCATACTTTTCATCGCGCTAACTTGATGAATTATAGTGTTGGTTGATTTTTTTAATAACTGGTCCGAGGCGGCATCTAGCTGACCATGCAGTTTCCTTTGTAAGCGTTCTGCAGAGAGTTGAATCGGTGTTAAGGGGTTTTTTATTTCATGTGCTAAGCGCTGGGCAACCTCGCTCCACGCCGCATTTCTTTGAGACTGGATGATTGGGGTGACATCATCAAAAATCAGAATATAGCCGGACTGACTGTCATCAGCCGCAAAAAGAGGCGCACCTTTAAGCAGGAGCGTTCTTTTTTGTTGTTGAATTTGGAAGGTGAATTCGTGCTGCCATTCCGATTCCTTGGCAGCGAAAGACTGATTAATAAAAAGGCAAAACTTTTCTAGATTAGGGTGTTTAAGAGAAAGTGCTTCAATGGATAAATTGATACAAGGCGCTAGGTCTTGCCCAAGGATTTGATTAGCACCTTGATTGGCAGTCATGAGTCTAAATGATAGGTCGAACCCGAGGACACCATTAGATAAATGTCGGAGAATGGTTGCTAAATAGGCATGCTGGTTTTCTGCATCACGCTGGGCATTACGCGCGGTAAGCCGAGTAGCAGAAATTTTTGATGTCATCTCGTTGAATGAGTTGACCAAAAAACCTAGTTCATCGTGAGGGCCAACGGGCAGTTTGTTTTCATAGTCGCCAGCAGCAACAGCCTTAGTGCCTTTTACAAGTTGCCGAACGGGTTCAACGAGTTCACGAGCGAAAACAAATGCGGCCCAACTAGCAATTAAAAGGGTGAAAATAAGGACTAAAAAAAGAGTTAAAGTAAAGCTGGATTTTAACGACTGGCGTAGAAAGTTAAACTCTTGATACGCCGTATAGGCATTTTCTACGGTATTGGCTAACTCACTAAAGCCTTCTTGAACAGGGTATATTGCTTGAAGGTAGCGCTTAGGGTTAG
The DNA here is from genome assembly GCA_019090295.1 of Cycloclasticus sp. Classification (GTDB taxonomy): domain Bacteria; phylum Pseudomonadota; class Gammaproteobacteria; order Methylococcales; family Cycloclasticaceae; genus Cycloclasticus. The sequence continues at coordinate 1,250 of JAHRWG010000033.1, forward strand.
AGGCCTTTATTTCAACGAGGGCGCGAATAATAATATTGCCATTATCACTGGGCTCAATCCCAATAAACTCACCGCTTTGTCTAAGCAATAATAAAATAGCGTCATCGGGTGTGCTGGGGATAAGGACCCCTGGGTCAACATTGGTGCTGGCAATAATGCGCCCTTGTTTTGAAAAGGCTGTCAGCTCAGCCGCACTGCTCACCTCACGTAAGCTAGCCAGTGTTAGGGATAAAAAAATATCAGACTCGTTTTCTAATACCTCAGCTAATTGTCGAGTCTCCCTCATCGCGGACCGAGTTTTGTTGTCAAAAGAGCGTTGACTAAGCGTTAATGAGTTTTGCATAGCCTCATCAATATGAACATCAAACCAGCTGTCGACACTCTGATGAAGCAATTGGTTAGAAAAATAAAAAACAACGGCAGTGGGGATGCTAGAAATAGCAAAAAACAGCAAAACAACCTTTAAGGTGATGCGTGAACCGATCACTTTCTTTTTGAACTGCTGCCGAAGCCATAATAAATTTTTAACCAGCAGCGCAAAAAGAAAAGCCGTTGCGATAATGTTAACCAATAACAATGAGGTAAAAAGCTCATTAAATCTTGAAGAGGCTTGGGTGGCATGACTCATCAGGTAAAAACTGATGAAGAAGCTGAGGAGTAGCCCAGCTGTAATAAGGTGGTTTTTCTTTTTAATTAATGTATCGGCCATAAATAGGTATTACTACGTAAGTGCCAGCCTGGGCTTATGTATGCCATGGGGCGCATTGGTAAGGGCAGTGCCTCAATATTAAGGTTGACTTTCATTTTCCCTTGTAAATTCTTTTTATTTTGTAAAGAAGAGGCGTGTAGAGAAATATCTTTTAGTATCCCTAATGCATGGAGAGCCGGTTCTAAGTGAGAGAAGTTGTGCTGCCGCTGCTTCATATCGGTTAATTGATATGTTTTAGCGAGCGTGTGGTATTTAAGTTGATAGGTCAATGGCAAGGCTAAATGAACCTTATTAGGCAGCCAGCGCCTAGGCTCAATAACAGATACATTGACGGTAAAGTTGAGTGTAATGCCGTTTTTAAGCGCACTGTGAGCTTCTTTACTGAGTTGATAATTAATCCGAGCAGTTAAGAAAAACGCATCGTCATTTTGGTGGATGCGAGCTGTTTTTACGGCAATGCCTGTATTGCTGCTAGTGTTGTTATTAAGGGTTAGAAGTAACAAAATAACACCTAGGGCTATGGCCGATAAAAAAATCAGCCACAGGTGACTTAAGTTTTTGTGAGGCATGCGTAGAAGAAACCATCCATATTGTCTTGCCCCGGAAGTATTTGACGACCAAATTCGCAAGCCTGTCCCCATTGTGCGTCAATAGTTACTGGCTGAGCATCTGTATGGCGAGAGACAAAGTTGGCTATTTGCTGACTATTTTCTGCGGATAGAATAGAGCAGGTAGCATATAAAAGACGCCCTCCCTTCTCTAAAAGGGGCCAAATAGCCTCTAACAGTTGGCTCTGCAATTTAACAAGTGCTTCTATATCAGTTGCCTGCCGTAGGAGTTTGATATCAGGATGACGTCTAATAACGCCAGTTGCGGAGCAAGGGGCATCAAGTAGTATTCGTTGAAAGGGCTGCTGATCAAACCATTCTGCTGTTTCTAAAGCATCAACGGTCAGCACATCAGCTTTTAAGTTTAATCGAGTTAGGTTCTCAATGACACGTTGGTTTCTTAGCTCGTCAATATCAATAGCCGTTAGAGCATTGCTGTCATTTGTGCTCTCGAGCAAGTGAGCTGTTTTGCCACCTGGTGCGGCACAAACATCCAAAATACGCTGGTTATCTTCGACCTTCAATAGGGAGGCTGCGAGCTGTGCAGCACTGTCTTGTACCGAGCAAGAGCCTTGCCAAAAGCCAGGCAGTTGGTCAACGTTGACGGCCTGATCTAGAGTTAGTCCAACTGAGTTAAATGGGTTTTCATGGGACTTGATGGCGGCCTCGTCTAGCTGCTTGGTATATTGGTGTCGCGAAATAGCTTTTTCATTAACCCGTATGGACATAGGCGGGTGTTGATTGTTTGCCTGTAAAATGTGGCTGAGTTGATCACCCCAGTCCTTCTGAAGCTGCTGAATAAGCCAGGTTGGATGGGAAAACTGTTGGTTGAGTTGGGTATCGATACTTTTTTCTAGGGTCGCTCTGTTGCGCAAAAAATTTCGTAAAACGCCATTTAAAACCCCTTTAGCCCAGCTCTTTCGCCCCGCTGAGCAGGTGCTGACGGTCTCTGAAACAGCAGCATGGTCGGGCGTGCTGAGGTAAATTATTTGATATAAACCGGTGAGGATGAGCACCTTGATATCGCTGTCCTTGGCTTTAAGTGGTTTCTTTAGAAGCAAGTTAAGTAGTCCTTCTAGGCGGCTATACCAGCGAATAGTGCCATAACAAATCTCACGACAAAAAGCTTTGTCTCTAGGTTCCAGTACATCGGCAAGCGTTAAGGCTTCGGTAAGCGATTTGCCTTGCTGGGTAACCGTACAAATGACGGTAACGGCTAGCTCTCTAGCGGAAGGTTTTTTTTTCTTTTTAAGGTTGCTCATCGTGACCTAAAGTTAGTTTATCTATAACGTGGGCTGCAAGGTATTCGCTGGCCGTCATTCGGCGCTTGTTAGCCGCTTGAAGTTCGGTGACTTCAAGGTAGTAATCATTGCAAGCCACAAACAGTTGACCCTTAATGGTTTTTATTGTTCCCGGCGCTTCCTGTGCGGCCTGCGTTGTAACAGCTGCTAGCCATATTCGCAATGCTGAGCCCTTCAGTAGGGTATGAGCGACCGGCCAA
>JAHRWG010000034.1 GCA_019090295.1 Cycloclasticus sp.
CCTGCTACTATAAAGTAAAGTATTTACATATAAGCCCTTAATTTATTTAAGGGTTTTTTATTATCTGTAAGAAATAACTATGTAAAGTTTATAGAGTAATTTGTCGGATGCTGGTTACGGTGCCTTCACCTTTATAGGTGTTGTACGTTGAGCGTGAACTCAGCTTTAACGTCTAAGCTTTTGTCGCTAGAGCAATATGCTTATTAACCACAACTAACTTAAGTAGTGCAGAATCTTTTGTTTGCCAGATTAGATGAGAGCCGTGCTTATCATTAAGCAAAACAAACGCCTTTATCCAGCGAACGTAGGGTCCCTCATAACGCTGTTTATTGTTAAGACGTATAAAAGCTTATTACCCATTTTTCATATGTTAATATCATAATACATGGAAGTACTATCCGCCTATATACAATAAATACGTGGATAATGGGTTCCGCTTATTAATACTGTTAGGCTTTTGGTATAAATAACTTAAACAAAAAGGAGAAATACATATGTCGTTAGTAATAAAAAAATGGTATGCGGGTGATGTTGCAAATAAGAATAATGACTTTGTCCATCTGGTCGGCCGGGAGTCTGGGCTTCTCTCATGGCTATTATCTTTATTAAAAATTGATCCAATTAGTGAGATAGAAGTGAAGGATAACCTTATTAAGTTCACGTCTTCTTCATTAGCGGGCCAAGAAAATAGGATTATCCCCTTGAATTCTATTACCTCAGCATATTACGGTTACGAAAAGCCTTGGAAGACGGCATTAATTTTAACTGTACTTTTAACGCCCATATTTTTCATAGGACTTATTGTGGGGCCACTTTACTATTTTTTAAATAAAAACCTGACGGTAGGTGTGGTCGAGGCATCTGGATGGGTTGGGGCATTTTCTTTCAAAAGATCAATTATAGAAGGGCAAAACATAAATGAAGAAGAAGCTTATAAGGTGATCGAAATCATAAGAACGCTAATTGAAGCTAAAACAGCCTAACAAAAACCTCAACCGGACTGGCAAAAAAGCGCCAGCCGTTTAGGCTGGCGTTATACAAGCAAGTGGTAAATTATGGATTATGAAGCCAGAATAAAGACTAGACTATTTGACTCATCAAAATGGCCAAAATATAGTAAACCAGATGTTATGGCTAGTCTGGATGAAATGGCTGATGATGCCTTAACAGTGGGTAAAATAGATGAAAGATCATGCATTGCTTCTATATTAATTATTCAACAATTGACAGAAGAATTATTAAAAATTCTACTAGAATCTTGTTATTTTCTAGTCCAAGTTAGGTTGTTGCCTTTTGAAATGATGTTGGAAGTAAAGAAAAAAAAGATGTTTGGCGGCATTGTCGAAGATTTACGATCAACGATTCAATTTGAGAATAAAGAAGAGATTATCGTATTAGCTAATAAAATCAATTCTGAAAGGATTGATATTGCTCATAGGCTAATTGAAAAAGGTGATTTTAGTAATCTTCCAAAACGAGCAATGCAAGTTAGAAAAGATTTTGAAGAGTTTTATGAACTCTATAATTATGGGTATGATTGGATCAGCAAATTAAAGGGGACGCTACCCTTTAATTTAAAAGACAGTAGTAAAAACAATGCATTATGAACGCCGTCTTTAAGATAAACGGGACGCTACTCTTAATTTTATGAAGGTGAATAATACCCCCCTTAATCAGGCGCCGAACTTAGCTCTTACGCTACATATAACGTAAAAGTCGCACCGCTTATTTAAAATGTTATGACCTACGAAGCTTTGATAGCACATCCATTTTTTGTGGATATACGAGGAACCTTTATGCGACTTAAGTTCAACTGTTCTTATGTAACTGCACTGAGAAATTTAGGCGGTGTTTGTTGGGCTTGAAAAGCGCAGCCCAACCTACCAATGGTGTAAAACCAATGAGGGCGCAGTCGTTTTGTTTCCACTTAATTTAAAAAAGAAAGGTTATATGGTTAGTGTTGCCAAACAGTACCGATACTCGGGTGTGACTTGTCACAATGGAGTTGTTGAGCGCACCTTTTCCAATTGTGTATCAATAAAAGCCCCGCTTACTTGGTTAGCGGGGGCTTTTATAGTGTGGAATGAGTCTTTAGTTTACTGCAATATTGTTCTAGCATTTATGGGCTGAAGCGGGCGGTTGTTCGCGAAACCGATGACATCAGTAAAGTGACTGATTTGCTCTTGGGATGCTTCAAGGCTACCCTTTAGCACTAACCAGCGGACGCCTTCGGAACATGGTGGTGTTGTTAGTGAGCCATTAAAACGGTAGTAATCTTTGTTATCTGGCAGTAGCTTATTGGCGTTAAAGCTTGAAGCATAGCTGGCCTTTTCCCCCGCCACCTTGGGCATGCCTAACCATGCACCTTTTAATGGCTTGTTTTCTTTTCCCTCTTTGAACATGACGGCAACGACGACTAATTGGCCTTGATCATTTGCATGAACGTAATGGGCCTCTAGTGGAAAAGAGGAGCCATTGATATGGTTTTCACTGGGGGCATGAAAGTGAAATTGCTTTAATTCAAAAGCTTGCTCATCTATGTTAATACGGCTGCCGGGCGAGTAGTTCACTTGAATGGTGTGGCCATTATTGAACACTTCGTGACCACCGCTTTTGTAGTTAAATTCGATAGGGGTTAAATTTGCTTCAATAAACCCTGTTAAGTTGACGGGTGATTGGTTGCTGCCTGAACATGCAAAATTATCAGCGCTTAATTGTGCCCAATTTTCTGGCCCGGAGTGGCCAGAGTAGCCCCATTGAGTGCCTGTGCCTGCAGAGGCAATAGTTGAAACGGATGCGATGCAGAGCGTGATGAGTGTCTTTTTCACTGTCTATTTCCTTTAGTGGTTATAAAAATAAGTTTAGTCTTCTTGGCTTTGTTTATTTGCAAAGACATGCTGCTCCTAATGTATCGTTTTAAATACGACAAAGAAAGAATAAATAAAAAACTTTAGTTAGTAAAAGTCGACTAATGGGTCTACACTCATCGTAAATACCGATTGATTTGGTTGAATATATGAATTACAAGCATTTAAAGTATTTTTGGACGGTTGCAAAAGAAGGCAGTATAGCGAGAGCAAGTGAGCGTCTTCACATAACGCCGCAAACCATTAGTGGGCAGTTGAGTCTGTTAGAAGAAAGTTTATCGGTTGAGCTATTTGTAAAAACCGGACGAAATATTGAAATGACTGAGACAGGTCGACTGGTGCTGGATTATGCGGATGAGATATTTTCTTTGGGCAGTGAGCTGGAGCAAGCGCTAAAAAATGACTCGGAAGGGCGACCGCAACAATTTCGAGTGGGCGTTGCTGATGTTCTTCCTAAATCTATTGCGCAACGTATATTGCTACCGGCTTTGCAAATGTCTTCGCCGGTTAGAATGGTTTGTAAAGAAACAGGTTTAGATACATTATTGGCAGAGTTGGCCGTGCACCGGCTAGATTTAGTGATAGCTGATCGGCCGATCCCACCGACGGTTAGCACGCGCGGGTTTAGCCATAAATTAGGTGAATGCACGGTTAGTTTTTTTGCGACGGCATCGTTAATAAATCAGTTTAAAGGGCCTTTTCCAGAATGCTTAAATGGGATGCCTATTTTACTACCGAGTATGGGTAACCAGCTGCGAGCAGATTTAGATCAGTGGTTCAGTGAAACAAGGGTGCACCCTAAAATTGTTGCTGAATTTGATGACAGTGCACTGATGAAGTCGTTTGGCCAAGAAGGGGTTGGTGTGTTTATTGCCCCTACGGTTCTTTGCAGTGAGGTTGAAGAGCAATATAAAGTGAAACAGGTCGGGCAAGTTGATGACATTAAAGAAGCTTTTTATGCTATTACTGTTGAGAGGCGTGTCTCTAATGTTATTACATCAACTGTGATAGGCTCAGCTAATAATGTTTTGTCGAAATAATTGTTAAGGAAGGGATTTTAGCATGTTAGAAGAATTTATAAAAAAAGAGTCGGCGAGTGGAATACTGCTAATTTTTGCGACATTTTTGGCGCTTTTATTTAGTAACAGCTTTATGTCGCCAGTGTATGAGTACTTCTTACATATGCCGGTCGAAATTCGAATAGGTCCTCTAGCGTTAGATAAGTCACTGGCCCATTGGGTTAGCGATGGTTTAATGGCTATTTTCTTTTTATTGATTGGGCTTGAGGTTAAGCGTGAAATACTAGAAGGGCATTTATCATCCATTCGGCAAATAGCGTTACCCGCTTTTGCAGCCATTGGTGGAATGGTCGTGCCAGCAGCGATTTATTATTATTTTAATAAGGATACTCCTATAGCGCTAGGTGGTTGGGCCATACCGACAGCAACAGATATCGCTTTTGCATTAGGGATTTTATCGTTGTTAGGAAATCGCGTGCCTGTGTCACTTAAAGTGTTTTTAATGGCGTTAGCCATTATTGATGATTTGGGCGCGATTGTTATTATCGCTCTTTTTTATACCGCCGACTTATCGGTCTTATCAATAACCATTGCGCTAGCCTCTCTGGTGGCCCTTATTGGGTTAAATGTTTTAGGGGTCAGTAAGAAATCAGCTTATTTTCTTGTCGGGGCTGTTTTGTGGGTGAGTGTTCTTAAATCGGGGGTACATGCCACGTTGGCTGGCGTTGCTCTTGCTTTTACCGTTCCAATAATAGGAAAGGATGAAAATAACCGAGTATTTTCACCGTTAAAAGAAATCGAACATGGCTTGCATTTTTGGGTTGCGTTCCTTATTTTGCCTTTATTCGCGTTTGTGAATGCTGGAATCAACGTGACGAATATATCACTTGATCAAATGACAGGGCCTGTCCCGGTTGGCATTATGCTTGGCTTGTTTATGGGTAAACAATTGGGTGTGTTTGGGTTCAGTTGGCTGGCGATTAAATTGAAACTAGCGACACTTCCCGATGGCAGTAATTGGGTGCAGTTGTATGGTGTATCTGTTCTTACCGGTATCGGCTTTACGATGAGCTTGTTTATCGTGTCACTCGCATTTGTCGATGCTAGCCTTTTTCAATATACCGATAAGTTAGCTATTCTAGTGGGCTCTTTTGCATCTGGAATTGTTGGGTATTTGATTCTTAAATCTTGTCGACACTCGTCACAATAGGGCGAATATACGTATGTCGTCAGCCTACCTTCAAGACCTAATCATACTGCTAATTGCTGCCGTTGCGGTTGTCCCAGTATGCCAAGCAATAAAAATGGGGGCGGTTCCAGGTTTTTTAATCGCAGGGTTGATTGTTGGCCCATCAGGGTTAGGTTTAATCGATAATTTGGATGAAATTAGCCACCTTGCTGAAATTGGCATCGCCTTTTTATTATTTGTCATTGGGATTGAGCTTAAGCCTTCTCGGCTTTGGCAAATGCGGCGAATGGTTTTTGGTTTAGGTACGCTTCAAGTGCTTATAACCGGCTTAGCATTAGTGGGTGTTAGTTATTACATATTTGGTATGTCGTTTAAAGCAGCGGTCATTATTGGGCCGGCATTAGCACTGTCATCCACGGCATTTGTTTTACAGTTATTGAATGACCAGCAGTTGCTTAAGTCTACATATGGTCGAGCATCGTTTTCAATCCTTCTTTTGCAAGACTTAGCCGTTGTGCCTTTATTGGCATTAGTCACCCTTTTGGGGGTCCCAGAGTTAAGCATTAGCGCTGACATTGGCTTAGCCTTGGCCGAATCAGTGGCGATTCTTGCGCTAGTTATTTTACTTGGACGCTATTTTTTACACCCCATACTTCACCGGATAGCACTGACAAAAATACCAGAAGTTTTTACAGCATCGGCCATTCTAATGGTTCTTGGGGTGTCATTGATTGCGGAAAA
>JAHRWG010000035.1 GCA_019090295.1 Cycloclasticus sp.
ACAGCCATGGGCCATGCTTTTTTTACCTTGAGCTTGGGAATGGGGGCGATTATGGTTTATGGTTCTTATTTACCCAGCAAAGTATCTATCGCATCAACCACCATAATTATTGCGTTGGCTGACACAGCAGTTGCCTTGTTAGCTGGTTTGGCCATCTTTCCCTTGGTATTTGCGAATGGTATGGAGCCAGGCAGTGGCCCAGGGCTTATTTTCCAAACGCTGCCAATTGCGTTTGGTCATATGGCATTCGGCTCTTTTTTTGGTAGTTTATTTTTTACTTTATTAGTGTTTGCAGCTTGGACCTCATCTATATCATTAATTGAACCTGCTGTTGCATGGTTGGTTGAAAATAAAAAAATGAGTAGAATGCGTGCCTGTATTTGGGCAGGCCTGGTTACTTGGGCAATGGGTGTTGGCACGGTTCTATCGTTTAACGTGGCTGCAGATATCACGCTGTTTGGTAAAACCTTTTTTGAAGTGATGGACTTTTTAACCGCAAATATTATGTTGCCACTGGGTGGCTTAAGCATTGCTATTTTTGCGGGTTGGGTGATGAAAAAAGAAATTACTGCTCAAGAGTTAAATATACAATCGGCATTTTTATATACGTGCTGGTCTTTTTTGATAAAATTTGTCTCACCAGCAGCCGTGGTGATTATTTTCTTAAATGTGGTAGGTGTTATTTAATCAATATGTATAGAATTGAACGAAGTGCTTTAGTCAAACACTCTGCCACTGATATGTTTCATTTAGTGAATGATATAGAGGCTTACCCAGAATTTTTGAAGTGGTGTAAAAGCAGCAAGGTTTTATCGGATAATGGCCAAGAATTAACTGCTGAGTTAGAGATTTCTTGGAAAGTGCTGCATAAAAAATTTAGCACTCGAAATGTGTTGAAAGAAGGTGAAACTATTCGAATTGCTTTATTAACAGGGCCGTTCAAATCCATGGAGGGCGTGTGGCACTTCAAACAACTTCGTGAGGATGCCTGTAAAGTGACAATGGATATTGAATTTGAGTTTAAGAATTCGGTGAGTAACTTTGTCTTTTCAGGTATTTTTAACCAAATTTGTGGTGCCTTAATGGCATCTTTTATATGTCGAGCAGATGAAATTTATGGGTAAAGTAGAAGTGGCCTATGCAACGCCAGAGGAACAAGTTATTTTGACAGTTCCCTATACAGCAAACTTAACAGCTAGAGATGCCATTGAAGCGTCTGATATTTTGGAGCGCTTTCCAGCTATTGACCTATCCAATAATGCGATAGGGATTTTTAGTAAGCCTTGTAAATTGGACACTGAACTTCGAGACGGTGATCGGGTTGAAATATATCGCCCGCTAATTGCTGATCCTAAAGAAGTTAGGCGTAAACGGGCTGCTGCCGGCAAGGTGACTAAAAAAGGTGCGCGTTCATCTAATGAAAAAATTTAATGTTTAAAATACCAAAAAAATAGATTATATTAAAGTCATGGAAACTAAGAATATTAACGCATTGTTTAATATAACGCTCACTGCTAGCGGGTTTCCATGCGCAAGAGATTTTCTATTTCTTTGTTGCCCTCGACTGCCGTAGCGCGGCTAAAATATATGCCTGGCGAGGTGGAAACGCACGTCACCCAATACCGTTTAAAAATTGTCATGCAGACATGACAAGTGGAGTATAAAGAAATGAGCAAAGAAAAATTAATTATATTTGATACAACCCTACGTGATGGTGAGCAAAGCCCTGGGGCAGCCATGACTGGCGAAGAAAAATTACGCATAGCGAAAGCACTTGAGGTTATGAAGGTTGACATTATAGAGGCTGGATTTCCAGCATCTAGTCAAGGTGATTTTGAAGCTGTTCAAGGCATAGCAAGGGTCATTAAAACCAGTACTGTTTGTGCGCTTGCACGAGCGAATGATTCAGATATTAAAAGAGCAGGGGAAGCACTTAAAGAGGCAGTAAGTTCGCGGATTCATACATTTATAGCAACATCGCCATTGCATATGCGCGAAAAGCTACAAATGGAACCTGAGGATGTGATCAAGCAGGCAGTTAAAGCGGTTAAATTAGCTAAAACATTCACGGATGATGTGGAGTTTTCACCCGAGGATGCGGGGCGGTCTGAACTAGACTTTTTATGCCGCATTATTGAAGCGACGATTGATGCTGGTGCAACAACGATTAATATCCCTGATACGGTTGGTTATAATTTACCAGAACAGTACGGCAACACGATTAAACAATTAATAGCGCGAATACCTAATTCGTCGAAAGCTGTTTTTTCAACGCATTGTCATGATGATTTAGGCCTAGCGGTTGCCAATTCATTAGCAGGTGTTATTAATGGTGCTAGGCAGGTCGAGTGCTCGGTAAATGGTTTAGGTGAGCGGGCCGGTAATGCGGCACTTGAGGAAGTTGTAATGGCAGTTCGAACACGCCAAGACTTGCTTCCTTGTGATGTGGATTTAGATGCAACACAGATAATGAATTGCTCTCGGCTTGTGTCAAGAATCACAGGTTTTGCTGTTCAGCCTAATAAAGCAATTGTTGGGGTTAATGCGTTTGCACATGAATCGGGTATTCATCAAGATGGTGTCTTGAAGGCGCGTGAAACCTATGAAATCATGCGTGCCGAGGATGTGGGCTTAAGTTCGAATAGACTTGTGTTAGGTAAGCTTTCTGGGCGGAGTGCCTTTAAAAATCGCTTAGAAGCGTTGAACATTAGCATTGAGAGTGAGCAAGAATTAAATAAGGCTTTTCGCCAATTTAAAGACTTAGCGGACAAAAAGTCGGAAATTTTTGATGAGGATATTCAGTCTTTATTATCAGACATTAAAGTTGATGATGGTTTGGAGGACATGTTCAAACTTGTTTCTATAAGAGCATGTTCTGAAACTGGAGAAACACCAGCAGCAAAAGTTACATTGGCTATTAATCATGTTGAGCAAACTCAAGCATCAGATGGTGGCGGCTTGGTTGATGCAACCTTTAAAGCGATTGAAGCGATGGTAAAAAGCGATGCTAACTTACAGCTATACTCAGTCAGCAATGTAACCGAAGGAACAGATTCGCTTGGTGAGGTTACTGTTAGGTTAGAAAAGGGTGGGCGAATTGTGAATGGCTTAGGTGCTGATACAGATATTGTGAAAGCTTCTGCAAAAGCCTATGTTAATGCATTAAATCGCTTAATGAGCCCTAGTGATCGAGTGCACCCGCAAGCGTATAAAGGGGTTTAACATATGTAAAGCACCTTTATTTTAAGGGTGATTTAAAGGCACTAACAGTGTTTAAAAGCATGTTGCTGATACATTAGCAACATGCTTTTTTTTGTGCTTAATATCAGCAGAGTTTTTCTGATTCAGATCATTTTTAATACATTAGCAGCATGTGATACTAACTGACAATATAAGAATAACCTTATAGATCAGGAGACGTAGATGAGTGATGATAAAAATAACTTAATGCTTAAAGATGAAGTCAATGACCTCCTTAATGCATATGTGCAATGCATTGATGATGATGAGTTAGAAGACTGGCCAAGCTTCTTTACAGATAAGTGTTTATACCAAGTTGTTCCTAGAGAAAACCATGAAATGGGGCTGCCTACAGCTGTTATGTGGTGCGATAGTCAAGGGATGTTAAGCGATAGAATTACAGCCTTGCGGCATGCCAATATTTATCAAGTTCAGTGGTATAGGCACATTATTAGTAACACGGTTATTACATCTGTGGTTAATGATGAAATTCATGTGCAATCAAATTACGCCGTTTTTAAAACATGTAATGACGGTGAAAGTACCGTTTTTAATGTGGGGCGTTATGTAGATGTAATAGTTCGAGTCAATGGCCAACTTAAATTCAAAGAGCGTTCAGCTATCTACGATACGCATCGAATTACTACGTTAATGGTTATCCCCATTTAATCGATTATATAAAGGAACAAAACATGACAATTAAAACACCCGACCACCTAAAATGGCCAGCAGATGCTGATATCACAGCGGTACCTTACTCAGTATTCAATAACCGAGAAGTTTACGACCTTGAGCAACAAAAAATCCATAATGGACCAACATGGAACTATTTAGGCACAGAGGCTGAACTTCCAGAGAATGGAAGCTTTAAATCGACCTATATTGGGGACACACCCGTTGTTGTAACACGGGGTGAAGATGGGCTTGCGTATGCCTGGGTTAACCGATGTGCTCACCGAGGCGCTGAAATTTGTCGTGAGCGCCACGGTAAATCAGATGATGGCGCATTTACTTGTGTTTACCATCAATGGGCATTTGATGCTAAGGGAGACTTAAGAGGTGTACCATTTCAAAGAGGCTTAGCCGGCAAAGGCGGCATGCCAAAAGACTTTGATAAAACTAAACATAATCTTAGAAAAGTACGTGTTGTTAGTCACCATGGGGTTATTTTTGGTACGTTCAGTGATGATACGCCAGATATCGAAACCTATATGGGTGAAGATATTAGCAGACACTTTAAGCGTATCTTAAAAGGCCCAATAGAGATTATTGGACATACGCGACAATTTATTGCGGGTAATTGGAAGTTTTACTCAGAAAATACAAAAGATCCATATCATGCGAGTTTGTTGCACCTTTTTCACCCAACATTCGGTATTTATCGCGCGTCATTGGGTGGCGGTAGTATCGTCAATAACGATGTTCACTCGGTATTATGGGTTGAAAATAATAAAGAAGATGAATCTGTTTTAGACGATGTTAAAAAGGATAATACAAGAACCTATCAAGATGGTACTTATCAATTACAAGACCCTTCATTATTAGCAGGAATGAAAGAGTTTGATGATGACACCTCAACAGTTATTTTTTCCTTGTTTCCATCATTGGTGGTGCACCAAATTCAAAATACTTTATGCTTTAGACAAATTTTACCTAAAAGTGAAAGTGAGTTTGAATTAGTTTGGACCTTTTTTGGGTACGCAGATGATAGTGATGAACTCAGAAGCTATCGCATGAAGCAGCTTAACCTAGTGGGCCCTGCCGGCTTGATTTCTATGGAAGATGGTGAATCCACAGAGTTATGCCAAAAAGCCATTGTACGTGATGGTCAATACTCTAATTACATTCGAATGGGTGGAACTGGTACAGGTACAGATGACCACTTTGTAACAGAAGGTGCTATTCGCTCACTATGGAAAGGGTATAGAGAGTTAATGGACGTTTAATTAAACGTGCTGGAATGAAGGAAAGGCTATACAGCTTGCTGTATAGCCTTTTTATTTAATTGTCTATAGGTAGGTTTTCAGACATAAGGAAGTGCACACGTGCTTTAGCAATAGGCTGTTTAATGTCATCTTGCCAGATGAAAATGTCACATAAAGCCACTCGGTTACCTAAACGTACAATGCTGCAATTAGAATAGGTGCTGGCGGCAACGGCAGGACGTAAATAATCAATAGAGAAGTCAATTACTTTAGGGATTTTAGCGGGCTCGTTTTCCCAAATTAAATGGAGCAAGGCTGCTGTTTCCATAAAACCGGCCAGTACACCACCATGTAAAGCTGGAAGAGCAGGGTTACCAATATTACTGTTTAAAAATTTTAAGCCAGAAATAAGCTGATCGCCAACCATGCTCGTTTCAATACCGATAAGCTTTGCATATGGGACAAGGTCTGTAATGCTAGAGTAATCACAGCGAGACTTTAGGTCTTTAATTTGTTCAGTAAGTGTCATCTTAATTTACCGGGAACTGTTTATTTGAACGCATGAACGTTGCAATAGAAATTGCAATTGGGTTGCTGATATTGTCGGTAAAAACGGTAGCACGAACAAAGGCAATGGTATGAGTAAGCCTATAACACTCAGCCGTTGCATAAATATCTTCACCCGAAGTGGCAGCACGTATATGGTCGACTCTTAAGTCTAAAGTCGCTAAGGCCCTCAAGTTATTTTGAGTTAAAAAAACAGCTGCTCCACAAGCCGTATCAACTAAACTGGTGATTGCCCCACCGTGAACAATACGGTTGATAGAATCACCAATAATCTCCTCGGAAAAAGGGAGTTTTAACGTGACAGAATTTTCTTCTGACGAAACGAATGCTAGCTTAAGTTTCTTCGCGTGAGGCGTTTCAGTAACTTTGTTGAGGTGCTCGCGATGTGTTAGAACCATGTTAGATGGGCTCGTCATATTCAATTCCAATAGTGTGTAGGGCTTTTTCTATCATGTTAGGTTCTTTTTTCTTACGCTTGGGAACGTCTACAACCTGTGTGTTTAATAGCATGGGTTTAAAATCATTGCTCGGCTTAAAGCTGCCAGACAGATTGACTAATTTATCTTCCATAAAATAAAGGGTTAATCGTTCTTTGGTGGGAGCTTTTCCAGCAACACTTAGTGTGTAAAAATAATCCCAGCGATTAGAACGAAAAGGGTCGACAAGTAACGGGCTTCCTAATAAGAATTTAACTTGTCTAGTGTCCATTCCTGGGTACAGCTGGTCGACCATTTCTTGGGTAATAACATTTCCTTGCTGAACATTTATCCTATAAACAGCGGGTAAGCTTTCAGTGGCTTTCATTAGGGCGCTATCAAGCTTTTCGGCTGTTGAGCATGCAGGTATAAGGGAAACTAAAAGTATGCTTATTAATAGAGTGGCAAGCTTTCGCATATAAAGAGATCTGTGTATGATTATGTCATAGAGATGATACCCTATCTATTCAATTATTCCACCCTATTTTGAGGTACAAATGGAGCGAAAAAACATACGCGATGCCGGTTTAAAGGTGACGTTACCACGATTAAAAATTTTAGATATGCTTGAAAATTCGCCCAATAAACATCTGTCAGCCGAAGATGTCTATAAAGCACTGATGAATGACGGGGAAGAAATAGGTTTGGCTACTATTTACCGTGTTTTAACGCAGTTTGAAGGGGCGGATTTAGTTAATAGGCATCACTTTGAGGGAGGGAACTCTGTTTTTGAATTAAATCAGGGAGAACACCATGACCATATTATGTGCATTAAGTGTAGTAGAGTGGAAGAGTTCGTTGATAAGGTCATTGAAAAGAGGCAATCGGAAATCGCCTCTCGAATGGGGTATGAGATTAAGGAGCACTGTCTTCACCTTTATGGTGTTTGTTCGGATTGTGCTAAGGAAGCTTCAACTTAAAAATATGCATTAATTAATCTCTGCAACTAATTGAAATAAAGGAGTATTTATTCCTGTTCTATTAAAAGGCTTAAAGGTTGTAACGCTTGCTCTTAATGTACCTGGGCCGTTAGCGGCTAAGCGTTTGTTGGAGTTGGGTGCAGAGGTCATTAAAGTTGAACCACCACAAGGGGACCCATTTGAACATTACAACCCAGAATGGTATCAAGACTTAAATAACCACCAGAGCATCAGAAAACTGGACCTTAAAAGTAAAACTGGGCTAGAGGTGTTTGATAGCCTGTTAACAGAGACTGACTTGCTGATAACGGCACAGCGGCCCTTGGCTTTAAAACGACTAGGGTTAGATTGGGTGCAATTACAAAGAAGGTTCCCTTCACTTAATCACTTGGCGATTGTCGGTTACCCCGAGCCAAATCAAGATCATGCGGGTCACGACTTAACCTATCAAGCCACTCTTGGGTTACTTAGCCCGCCAACGATGCCAAAAACGTTAATGGCTGATATGGCTGGTGCTGAACGTGCTGCTTTTGAGGGCTTAGCCATGCTAATGGCCAGTAAACTTGGAGAAAAGGGGCAACGTAAGGTCGTTGCGCTATCAGAAGCAGCTGAGTACATGGCTATGCCATTAAAGTACGGTTTAACGGGTGATGACGCATTATTAGGTGGACGGTTACCAGAGTATGCGCTTTATAACACTCAATCCGGCTGGGTTGCTATCGCTGCGATAGAGCCCCACTTCAAAGTAAGGTTGCAAAAAGGTTTGGGGTTAATGGATTTATCTCATGCTAGTATCTCTCAAAAACTGAAAGAAAAAAGTGCGCTAGATTGGGTGGAATGGGCTAACGAGCAAGATATTCCGTTGGTTGAAGTGAAGAAAATCTAACAGAGCGAGACCTTTACGTAGGCAAAGGTCTCGGTGTGCTTTAATTGTAGAGGGTACGGTGACAGGTTTTAGTCTGCCCAGCTTGTAAAACTTTCGACGGATTCGCGACGAGTTCGGTATTGGTTGACGGGGCTTTCGTCATTGGGATAGCCGAGCGATAATCCACAAATAAGAGCGTATTGGTCGGAAACGTCTAAAATATCCCTTACGATATCTGGGTAATCACTGGTTGACGCTTGTGGGCAGCTGCCTAAGCCATATTGGCGTGCCGCCAGCATAACGCTTTGAATAAACATCCCCATATCAACCCAAGACCCTTTACCCATGACTTTATCGATAAAGAAAAAAATGCTCACCGGCGCTCCAAAAAAATCATAATTGGCCAGGGCGGCAGCTTCTCTTTTTTCCTTATCTTCACGACCAATAGATAAAGCTTTGTAAAGATCCATGCCGCATTCAAAGCGACGGCTTTTAAATGGTTCTGCCCACTCAGTGGGGTAATAGTCGTAATCTGGGTTGGTTTTAATGCCTTTTTTATGGGCATTCAAAAATGCGCTAGAGATAGCCTGCTTGCTTTTACCTTGGGTAACAATAACTTTCCATGGTTGTGTATTGGTACCTGATGGGGCCCAACGTGCTGTATCAAGGATGTTTGTTAAGGTTTCTTTTGAAATTGGTTTTTCTAAATAGGACCTGACGGACATTCGGTCAGTAATAGCATCTTTAATGTTCATGTTGTTGTTATTGTATTTAAGTTAAAAAAACACTGTATCAGAAAGTATTGACAATCTATATTTAAATTACAGTTTGCCAACGCGCTTATTTTGAAGAGCTTTATTTTGATTTTAATCACTGTGAATATTGCCTAATGGATGTTAGAATAAAAACAGTTTTTTATGTATCAAAATAGGATTTAAGAATGAAGATTTTAGTAGGCGTTAAGCGAGTCGTTGATTATAACGTTCGTATCCAAGTAAAGCCTGATGGCTCAGGTATTGCTACTAATGGGGTTAAAATGAGTATGAACCCATTTGATGAAATTGCTATTGAAGAAGCGCTTCGCATTAAAGAAGCTGGACATGCGGCAGAAGTTATTGCTGTCACAATGGGGCCTAAGGTTGCTCAAGAGCAACTAAGAACTGCATTAGCGATGGGTGCCGATCGAGCTATCCATGTTGAAACAGATGACGATATTCAACCACTAACGGCTGCACGTATTTTTAAAGCCTTATGTGATAAAGAATCCCCCAAGATCGTGTTATTAGGCAAACAAGCCATTGATGATGATAATAGCCAGACAGCACAAATGCTTGCTGCAATATCTCATTGGCCACAAGCTACTTTTGCGTCAAGCATTACACTGGACGGTGATAAGGCAACAGTTATTCGAGAAGTTGATGCGGGGTTAGAAACACTGTCAGTTGATTTACCGGCCATTATTAGCGCTGATTTACGTTTAAATGAGCCTCGGTATGTGAAATTGCCAGATATTATGAAGGCAAAAAGAAAGACAATAGACACCTTTACCCTAGATGAGCTTGCCGTAGAGCCAGCCCCTGCAATAAAAATATTGAAAACATCACCACCTGCAAAGCGTCAAGCGGGTATTAAAGTAGAATCTGTTGATGAATTAGTGGCCGCACTAAAAGAAAAGGGGTTAGTCAAATGAGTAAAGTATTAGTGATTGCCGAGCATGATGGCACAACATTAAACGGCTCTACAGCAAGAGCAGTAAGTTGCGCAAAAGAGCTTGGTTTAGATGCGATAGACATAGCTGTATTGGCGTCAGATGGTTGTTCGGTGAGTGAGCAGGCAGCTGCAATTAGTGGTGTTAACACGGTTATTTTGGTGGAAAACCCTGCTAATGAACACGCGGTTAGTGCGCTGCTAGCGCCTCAAATTGAGGCCTTATCAGATGGTTATAGCCATTTGCTTGCACCGAGTACAACCTTTGGAAAAGACCTGCTTCCACGTATTGCTGCCCATTTAGGTGCTCCACAAATTAGCGATATTATGCGTGTTGAAAGTGCTAGAGTTTTTGACCGCCCAGTTTATGCTGGTAATGCCATTATTACGGTAGAAGCACCAGAAGGCATTGTTATTGGTACAGTGCGTACAGCCTCCTACCCAGTTGCAGAAAATGGAGGATCCGCGACTATTGAAAAACGTGAGTTATCAGTTGAGCTACCATCACATACACAGTTTGTTGAGTTAAGCTCAGGTGGCGGAGAAGGCCGGCCTGATTTGCAAGCAGCTGCAACAGTCGTGTCTGGTGGACGCGGTGTTGGTAGTGAGGAAAACTTTAGTGTTATATATGGCTTGGCTGATAAAATTGGCGCGGCTGTCGGTGCGTCACGTGCAGCGGTCGATGCGGGTTTTATTCCTAATGATCACCAAGTCGGTCAAACAGGAAAAATCATTGCTCCCGATTTATACATGGCTTTTGGCATTTCAGGGGCTATTCAACACTTAGCTGGTATTAAAGATGCGGGAACGATTGTTGCTGTGAATAAAGATGCCGATGCGCCAATTTTTGAAGTGGCAGACTTTGGTTTAGTGGGCGACTTATTTCAAGTAATTGAAGAACTTGAGGCAGCACTAGGCTAACTCATAGAGAAATCAAGTATGAACCAAGACGTATTAGCTTAAAATATATGGGACAAGGTGTCAGGAGACTTTCTGACACCTTTTTTTAAATACTAAGAAGGAAAGGTTATGGAACGTGAGTCGATGGACTTTGATGTAGTGATTGTAGGCGCTGGACCAGCGGGACTGTCCGCAGCATGTAAGTTAATGCAGTTAGCCCAAGAAAAAGAACAAGAACTCACTGTTTGTGTCATTGAAAAAGGTTCTGAGATAGGCGCACATATTTTATCGGGTGCTGTTTTAGAACCCACCGCGATGAATGAACTTTTTCCAGATTGGAAGGAACAAGGAGCCCCGTTAAATACAGAGGTCGTCAGTGATGATATTTTCTACCTAACGGGTGAATCAAAAGGTATAAAAACACCTAACTTTTTAGTACCAAAACCTATGCATAACAAAGGCAACTATATTGTTAGTATGGGCAATGTTTGCCGTTGGTTAGCAGAGCAGGCGGAAGCGTTGGGCGTTGAGATATTTCCTGGCTTTTCAGCATCAGAAACTCTCTACAACGAGAATGGGAG
>JAHRWG010000036.1 GCA_019090295.1 Cycloclasticus sp.
TTTTCCGAATAACAAAGCGCATGTCTCACCCCCCTGTACGTCATCAATTCACGGCTAAAGTCTTACTACTTTTAACTCTATTCACCTCACTCAATGCGTTTGCCACCAATGGCCTCTTTAGCTTGGGCTATGGTGCGCGCCAAACGGCTATTGCGGGCAGTGGCGTTGCCTTCCCTCAAGATGCGCTAATTGCCACTATCAACCCAGCAGGCGTTGTATTCTTAGACGAGCAGTCTGAGATTAATGCCCAGTATTTTTCCCCTAATCGTGAATACACCGTTGCTGGGCCTAGCCGAGCACCCGGCCTTAATTCTCCTCCTCCTTACCCTGGTGGCACTGTGGGTAGTGATAGCGAGCAATTTTTAATTCCCTCCATGGCGCTCAACTGGGTACTTAGTCCCGTTTCGGCTGTTGGTTTTGCTGTGTATGGCAATGGTGGAATGACAACTGATTACTCATCTAGCGATACACCCTATGGCGCAGGTTCATTTGCTGCAGATCATGCAGGTGTTGACTACGCCCAAGTATTTGCAAATGTAAATTATTCTAGAAAGTTTGCTGATGGCAAGGCCTCGTGGGGCGTCGCTGCTATCTTCAATTATTCATTCCTAAGAATGAATGGCTTGTCTAGCTTTGCTGATTATTCAAAGGACTCTAGCGCCTTATCTGACAATGGCTATGATCGCTCCTTTGGCCTTGGCTTTAGAGTTGGCTTAATGGGTGAAATCTTGCCTGGTTTACGCCTAGGTGCATCTTACCAAACAGCCATTGAAAACACCTTTGATGACTATCGTGGCTTATTTATTCATAACGGCGAATTTAACATTCCTGCTAATGCACAAGTTGGCCTTGCTGCTGATATTGGCCCTGGTGTATTAACCGTTGATATCCAGCAAATTCAGTACAATGAAAATGACACCATTGGCACATCCTCACTGGCTTTACTAAGTGGCAGTCAGTTGGGCGGACACTCCTTAGGTTTCGGCTGGGATAACATGACCGTATATAAACTCGGCTATACATGGGCAGATGACAATGGCTGGACCTGGCGCCTGGGCACTAGCTATGGGCAACAACCTATTCCAGAACAAGAAGTCACCTTCAATATAGTTGCTCCTGGTGTTATTGAGCATCATTACACCGCTGGCTTTTCAAAGGCATTAGCCAACAATAAAGAAATCAGCTTAGCCCTTATGTACGCACCTAAAAAGTGTGTTCGAGGCAATAGTTTATTTGTACCAACAGATACTGTAGAACTCTGCATGAGCCAGTTCTCGGTTGATGTTGGCTTCTCTTTCTAAGCCTCTATCCGTTAAGTGTTAAAAAGGGGTAAAAGAAACGTTACCCCTTTCTTTATGGCTGTTTATTTTATACAGTAATCAGCACCCAACTAAAGCACTTATAGGAATCAACATGGAATACAGGCCTCTCGGTAGAACCGGTTTAAACATCAGTCTAATTGGCTTAGGCACCATGACTTGGGGGCGACAGAATACTCAAAGCGAAGGCTTTGAACAAATGGATTACGCCCTAACCCAAGGCATTAATTTTTTTGATACCGCAGAAATGTATGCGGTACCGCCTAATGAAAAAACTTATGGTACAACAGAGACTATTATTGGCAACTGGTTTGCCGCACGTAATACTCGTCATGATGTCATTCTTGCCTCCAAAATAGCTGGTCCTGGCTTATCATGGGTTCGAAATGGCAGTAACGTCATTAATAAGAAAAACATTAACTTAGCCGTAGAGTCGAGTCTAAAACGGCTCCAAACTGACTATATTGACCTATACCAATTACATTGGCCGAATCGTGGCTCTTATCATTTTGGCCAAGTTTGGGATTACGCGCCTCAATTTGACCGGCAAGCGGTAGAAGACAACTTTTTAGAGACGTTAGAAACGTTAGACCAGCTGGTAAAAGCCGGAAAAATTCGTCATATTGGCCTATCTAATGAAACCTCATGGGGCACGGCTAAGTGGTTAGAGCTGGCTGAAAAACATCAGCTGCCAAGAATGGCGTCTATTCAAAATGAATACTCCCTTCTGTGTCGGCATTTCGAACCAGACCTGAGTGAACTAGCCTTACATGAAGATTGCGGCTTACTGGCATGGTCACCACTTACTCGCGGCTTAATGAGCGGAAAGTATCTAAACGGTGCTCGTCCTAAAGGCGCGCGTTTAACCATTGATTCACGCAAAGAACACCGTTTAGGCGAACCCTTAGATGCTGCTATTACCGATTACATGGCCCTAGCCGATGCACACCAAATGGACGTATGCCAAATGGCTCTGGCGTTTGTAAATCAGCAACCTTTTGTTTGTTCCACCCTTATTGGCGCGACCAATATGGCACAACTCAAGAGCAATATTGCTTCTATTGATATTCAGCTAAGTGATGAAATACTTTCTGCTATCGCCCAACTGAGGCGGCAGCACCCCATGCCATTTTAGTGATTCAGCTTTACATCGATTAAAAATAAGCATTCAATAACAGTATTCATCTTATCAGCCGATAAGATGATCAACCTTTTATTGGAGTTTCTAATGCGCAAAAGTATCAAAGGTACCCAAACAGAGAAGAACTTGATGGCTGCATTTGCTGGCGAGTCACAAGCAAGAAATAGGTACACCTATTTTGCCAGTGCCGCAAAGAAAGAAGGCTTAATCCAAATTGCCGATATTTTTGAGGAAACTGCCCACCAAGAAAAAGAGCACGCTAAACGGTTCTTTCAATTTCTTGAAGGAGGCGAGGTTCAAATCACCGATACCTTTCCAGCTGGGAAAGTAGCCAGCACACTTGAGAATTTAAGGGCAGCTGCTGCTGGTGAAGAGCATGAATGGACCGACTTGTACCCCGCTTTTGCAAAAGTGGCTAGAGAAGAAGGCTTCAACCAGATAGCCTCTGCTTTTGACGCCATTTCAATTGCTGAGAAGCAGCATGGTAAACGCTATAAGGAATTGGCTGACAACCTTGAAGCAGGGCATGTTTTCAAGCGAAACGATACCCTCGTATGGCGCTGCCTAAACTGCGGCTACCTGCATGAGGCAAAAGAAGCCCCTGCAACCTGCCCAGCTTGTCTACACCCTCAAGCATATTTTGAGTTATTGGCTGAGAATTGGTAAGTATTTGTTTAAACTTCAATTACAACACGTGCAGTAAACAGCTCTTCTGCCAGAAGACAACTAGCCCTTGCGACTCAACAATTTAACTGTGCTCAAGGGGGATATTACCCAAGCGCCCGTGGATGCTATTGTCAATGCTGCAAACCCATCGTTACTTGGCGGTGGAGGTGTTGACGGTGCCATTCATCGTGCAGCTGGCCCCCAGCTGCTCAAGGCCTGCCAAGCCGTAGAGGCCAAGAATGGGATTCGTTGCCCAACAGGGCAAGCTAGAATAACAACTGCTGGCAAACTAAAGGCTCGCCATGTTATTCATACCGTCGGGCCTCGCTACCATATCGACCCGACACCTGAACAGTTACTCAGCTTAGCCTATAAAAACTCTCTGGAACTTGCCCAGCTCTATCAGTGTCGGTCTATCGCCTTTCCTGCTATTTCATGCGGTGTTTACGGCTACCCTATAAATGAAGCTGCCGAAATAGCGGTTAGCACTTGCCAGCATAGTAGCTTTAAGCACCTTAATATTTACTTTTATCTGTTCCAGCAAACAACATTTGATGCTTGGGAGCGTCTAGTTCCCTAACAATCGGGGCGGCCATTTTTACCGTAAAAAGGAACAAGGGCATTAATCATCATTAATGCCCTTATTATCCATGTAGCGTCTAAACCACCACAGTAGCGGCAAGGTAAATCATATAAAAACAACTACCTGTCGCAGCAAGGAAGCTCATTGAACGCAAAATGCCTAAGTTTGCTAGGTAAAAGACACCATGTAAAACTCTTGCGCCTAAAAAGATGCATGCAAACATTTCTACACTGGCTAGATCAAGCCCTGCAGCAACAACAATTACGCAGGTTGCTGTGTACAACATGAGTGCTTCCCATGCATTTGATTGAGCAGCAACCGCACGTGCTCCGACCCCTTCTAATTCAGCTTGTTGCTGACGAGGGTGATTATTATCAATTGTTCCAAACTGCTTCATTCGAGCATACGCACTCACCCAAGACAGCATAATAGGTAACACCATCGCACCCAATAAAGCATATAAAATATGCGCCATTTTTTTCTCCTTCTAGTTTTATATTTATAGAGCTGCCAAGCTGGCAATTCACCGCGAATACTAGCAAAATTACTAACACAATTGAATAATACTCCGAACTTAATTTAATGATTGGGCAACACCATGCGTATTCACTATTTGCAACATGTACATTTTGAAGGACTAGGCAGCATAGAAGCCGCTCTTCAACACAAAGGCCATATACTCTCTTCAACTCAGCTATATTCTGATCAACGCTTACCGGCTATAAAAGATTTTGACTGGCTCATCATCATGGGTGGTCCTATGAGCATAGACGATGAAGCCAAGTATTCTTGGCTTACCTCCGAAAAACGTTTTATCAAGGACGCTATTCATGCTGGAAAAACTGTTTTAGGTATTTGCCTAGGTGCCCAACTAATTGCATTTGCAATGGGTGCCAAGGTTTATAAAAATCCACACCGTGAAATTGGTTGGTTTAAAATTAGCCCATCTGACAGCATCAAAGGCACGGCCTTATCGACTATTTTGGATACACCTACTGACGTTTTTCATTGGCACGGGGATACGTTTGACCTCCCCAATGGTGCAAGGCAAATCGCCTCTAGTAAGGCTTGTGAAAATCAAGGCTTTATTATGGGTGATAATGTTTTAGCACTACAGTTCCACCTTGAGACATCAGTCCTATCAGCTACTGCCCTAGTTGAGCACTGTGGTAATGAGATGGATGACTCACTTTATGTCATGTCTAAAGAAGAGATTTTGTCAGAGCCCCTTAAGTTCGACAAAACCAATCAAATGATGGGGCGTATAATAGAGCTCCTTGAAAAAAAATCACTGCATTCTGCTGGCGCTTAGCCAACGTGTTAAAGTAAATTTAATTGTATTGACGACTAGGCGGTCTAATGGCTGATTTATTTGAAGAAAAATCTAAAGATTGGGATAGCAACGATATTGTACAAAAAATATCATCCAGTGTTGGCGGATCAATTTTAAGCCACTTAACCCTTAACACCCAGATGAACGTGATGGACTTTGGGGCCGGCACTGGCTTAATTTGCCACCACATCGCACCGTTGGTTAAAAAAATCACTGCGGTTGATATTTCCCAGTCAATGCTCGATAAGCTTGTTAAGAAAGCCACCCTTGTTGCTAAAGTTGAGACCATTTGCCAAGATATTACAAAAAAACCTCTCAATCAGCAGTTTGATTTAATTGTTAGCGCTATGGCCTTACACCACATTAATGATACAGATCAGCTATTAGACACATTCCAACGTCATTTAAAATCCGGAGCTAAGGTGGCTTTAGCTGATTTAGATAGCGAAGATGGTAGCTTTCACCCAAAGGGCACCGAGGGCATTTATCATCATGGATTTAAGCGTGAAGGGTTGCAAGGGTCATTAGAAAAGAATGGCTTCAGCCAAATTAAATTTATAAACGCACATACTATTGCTAAGGCACAAAAGAGTTACTCTGTTTTTCTCGTTATCGCGACTAAAATCTGACGAGCTCGCCCTTCATTTGCTATGCTGCCTCAGCTAGGCACCTAAAATATCAGCTGTGTTTCTTACTTATTATTTGTATTGCTTAGCAAAAAAGTAAATAATGATATGCTTATGTATGGTACATAAGCAATTTTAAATCACGGTCTTAAAGAGGTACGAATGGAAACAAAACTTATTATCAATAATGAAGCAGTCGATGCATCTAATGGTGCAACATTTGAACGCTTAAATTCTGTTAGTGGCAAAGCCATTACTAAAGGTGCTGCTGCAACGGTTGCAGATGCAAATAAAGCAGCTGATACTGCTGCTATTGCTTTTAAAACATGGTCTGAAACTGGTCCAACAGAACGCCGCACCTTATTACTTAAGGCTGCTGACATTCTAGAGAGTAAAACCAATGACATTATTCAAGCCATGGCTGCCGAAGTCGGTGCATCTGCTCTTTGGTCTGGTTTTAACGTGATGATGGCTGCTGGTTTATTCCGTGAGGCCGCAGGCTTAACAACTCAAGTTCAAGGTGAAACAATTCCTACTGATAAGCCAGATACCTTATCAATGACATTCCGCCAACCGGTTGGCGTTGTCTTAAGTATGGCCCCTTGGAATGGCCCAGTTGCATTGGCCGCTAGAGCAATCGCTTACCCTATCGCGTTTGGTAATACAGTTGTCTTTCGCGCATCTGAGGTAAGTCCTAAAACTCATTTACTTGTGTGTGAAGCACTTTTCGAAGCTGGCTTACCTGCAGGTGTTTTAAACGTCATCACCCATGCATCAGAAGATGCTCCTCAAATTACTGAAGCGCTGGTTGCTCACCCTGCCATTCGCCGTATTAACTTCACTGGCTCTAGCCGTGTAGGTAGCATTATTGCCCAACAAGCAGCAAAGCATTTAAAACGCTGCCTACTTGAGTTAGGTGGAAAATCTCCGCTGGTTGTTTTGGATGATGCTAATATTGACGAAGCCGTAAGAGCAGCCGTCTTTGGTTGCTTCTTATACCAAGGTCAAATTTGCATGACCACAGGCCGTATCATCGTTGATGAGAAAGTAGCCGATGAATTTGTTGAAAAATTCACCATTGCTACTCAAGAGCTCACCATGGGTGACCCTACGGTTTCGGGTAATGAGATGTGTATCGTTGGTCCACTTATTGATTCATCATCAGGTGATCGCTTAAATGGCATTCTTCAAGACGCGCTAGACCAAGGCGCAAATATTGTCTCTGGTGGAAAAGCGGATGGTGCAAGCATGCCCGCCACTATTCTTGATAATGTAACCTCAGACATGCGTGCCTACAACGAAGAGTCTTTTGGCCCAGTTATTTCCATTATTCGTGTTAAAGATGATGAGCAAGCCTTGTTTGTTGCCAATGATACCGAGTATGGTTTATCGGCCTCTGTCTTTAGCCGTGACTTCCCACGGGCAATGAAAATGGCAAAACATATTGAATCTGGTATTTGTCATATCAACAGTGCAACTGTCAATGGCGAAGCTCAGGCACCTTATGGCGGCACCAAGGCGACAGGTTATGGCCGCTTTGATGGTCGTGCAGTGATTGATGAATTTACCGAGTTACGCTGGGTAACTGTTGCACCAAACCATGTGCACTACCCGTTCTAATTAAGGGTTAAATCACATTGCCCACCTGTTTATCAGGTGGGCAACTTGGTTTGTTTTAAATTTTTTCTAATTTGGCATAAGCCAGCATCAGCCATTTCGGCCCTTCACTAGAAAAGTTTACTTGCACCCGTGCCTGTGCACCTGAGCCCTCATAATTCAGTACCACTCCTTCACCAAACTTTGCATGCTCAACATGCTGACCAACAGAAAACCCAACCCCTGGCTTTTCCGTTACACTTGTCGAGTAGCTAGATGAAACCGGTCTTGAAATACGCGCCCCTAACCGAACCTCTTGCATCAGCTCGGCAGGGATTTCGCGAATAAAACGAGAGGGCATTGGGTAGTTTTCTTGCCCATGCAAGCGGCGTGACTCGGCATAGGTAATATACAGTTGCTTCATTGCCCTTGTGATGCCTACATAGGCCAAGCGGCGCTCCTCTTCAAGCTTTGCCACATCATCTACCGAACGCTGACTCGGAAATAAACCCTCTTCCATACCTGTCATAAAAACCAGTGGAAACTCCAAGCCTTTTGCCGAGTGTAATGTCATTAATTGCACACAATCTTCAAACTTGTCGCCTTGTGCTTCACCCGCTTCAAGTGCTGCATTGGCCAAAAAGGCATCTAACTCACTAAGGTTGTCATCAGCACTGGACTCATAAGAAAACTGCCTAGCCGCATTGATGAGTTCTTCTAAGTTTTCTACCCGCGCCTCTCCTTTTTCACCCTTTTCTTTTTTATGAAATTCGATTAAGCCTGAGCGGCTAATGACTTGCTCAACTTGCTCATGCAAGCTCATTTCATTTAACTCTCGGTTTATTGTTCTTATTAGGTTAATAAAGCCTGACAACGCATTCAGTGCGCGACCACTTAACTGAAGGTTTTCACAAACATTATTGGCTGCCTGCCATAAGCTTATGCTCTGCTCACGTGCCACACCACGAAGTATCTCCAGTGTTTTTGCCCCTAAACCTCTAGTGGGTGTATTCACAATTCGTTCAAAGGCCGCATCATTGTCATGGTGGGTCGCTAACTGCATATAGGCCAAGGCATTTTTAATTTCCAAACGCTCAAAAAATCGCTGCCCACCATAAACACGGTAGGGCACACCCGCAGACATCAAGTATTCTTCAAACAAGCGAGATTGTGCATTAGAGCGATACAGAATAGCCGCTTCTGCCCGTGCATTTCCTTGACTAGCCCAGTCCTTAATTCTATCGACGACAAAGCGCGCTTCATCTTGATCATTAAACCCCGAGTATAAGGCAATCGACTCGCCTTCCTCGCCATCTGTCCATAACTCTTTACCCATTCGTCCATCATTATTAACTATCAGCGCGTTGGCGGCTTTTAAAATGGTGCTGGTCGAACGGTAATTTTGCTCCAGCTTAACAAGCCGGTGTTGCGGATAGTCCTTTTTAAAGCGGTGAATATTTTCAATTTTTGCCCCGCGCCAGCCATAAATCGACTGATCATCATCACCGACGACATATAAATTTTTAGAGGGCTCCGTCAGTAGCCTTAGCCAAGCATATTGAATAGTATTGGTGTCTTGAAATTCGTCCACTAAGACGTGTTGGAAGCGTTGTTGGTAATGAGCCCTTACGTCGTCATTATCTCGAAGCAACTCATGCGCTCTCAGTAATAATTCAGCAAAATCAACTAAACCTGAGCGTTGGCAGCTACGTTCATATTCCGCATAAATATCCAACATTTGCTGTTCAAAGTGATCGGTGGAGGCTGGTAGGTGCTTCGCCCGTTTACCCTCATCTTTTTTTGCATTAATAAACCATTGAACTTGTCTCGGTGGCCAGCGCGAGTCATCTATATTCATTGATTTAAGCAAACGCTTTATCATTCGAAACTGGTCATCCGAGTCAAGCACCTGAAAGGCATCCGGCAAACCCAGTTCCTGCGCGTGCATTCTAAGTAAACGGTGGGCAATACCATGAAAAGTACCTATCCACATGCCTCCGACAGGTGCTTTCAACATCTTTTGCACTCGTTCACGCATTTCTGCGGCCGCTTTATTGGTGAATGTTACCGCTAAAATAGCATACGGTGAAACCCCTTCAACCTGCATCAACCAAGCGACTCTATGTACCAACACGCGTGTTTTACCACTGCCTGCACCCGCTAGAATTAGCGCTGATTTCTCGGCACTGCTGACAGCGTCACGCTGAGCGTCATTCAGGCCGTCTAATATATGTGTAATGTCCATACGCTTATTTTAACGTGTATGGACTATTTTAGCTTTGCTTGTTTGACACCCAAACCATAAACTTTAAAATAACGCACATGGACAAGATAACTGAAAAAGAAAGCAGCACAATTGCTCATTATGACAAGCACGCCAAAGATTTTTGGCTAGGTACTAAAGACCATGATGTGTCACAAAACATTCATGCTTTCCTAGCCGCTTTACCGAAAAATAAAGCACTCGACATTTTAGATTTAGGCTGTGGCCCGGGTAGAGATTTATTACAGTTCAAATCATTAGGCCACCGACCAACTGGGCTAGATGGTTCTGCCACTTTTTGCAAAATGGCCGCCGACTATAGCGGCTGCCCGACTATAAATCAAAACTTCACTCAGATACAGCTGGCAGATAACCAGTTTGATGGCGTTTTTGCTAATGCTTGCCTGTTTCATGTACCTAGCAACGAGTTACTCAATGTACTAAAAAAACTCCATGCCTGTTTACGTGAAGGAGGCGTTTTATTTAGCTGTAACCCACGCGGTAACACTGAAGGTTGGCAAGGTGAGCGTTATGGCCACTATATTGAGCTAGAAGCCAGCCAACGTTTTTTAGAGCAAGCTGGCTTTGAGCTCCTAGACCATTACTATCGACCTGCAGGAAAGTCACGCGAACAACAACCTTGGCTGGCACTCGTCAGCAAAAAAAGCACCACCACAAAGAGAGAAACGTAAAACATCTCACAGTTTCAAGCACAAGGGGCACTCTAGCTCCTTTCTGATTCTTCTTACGTTAGTAAAAAAACACACCTGCCATTAAACTTCACTCAATCTGACACTGAAACTTAAACTGAGCAATAACTCCCTTTTCTTTCCCGTATATAAACCCTTTGTATACTGCCTAACAGTTCAAGAACCCAGCAAAAAACGCAAACCATTGAAGCTGACCTAATCGGCACTCTTTACTCACCCACTCCGTTTGTATTAATCAGCGTTTTAGTTAATTAAACTATCTTAAGTGCTGTGCTATGGAATTTTATAGCACATACCACAATTATCACTTGGTTTGTTCTTGCAAACAGCTTTTCACTCATTCGCCTGGTCGTTTATAGACAATTTAAATCACTGCCCAAGGAACAGCAAATTCCAACCTTTTTCAGTCGCTTTATCCTCATCAGCATCATCTCAGGCTGCAGCTGGGGAGCTGTTTCGGTTTGGCTTTTCCCCTCAAACGAACTCACTCAGCAAACATTTATCGCTTTCGTTATTGCCGGGATGTGTACTGGGGCCGTCACCACATTGTCTGCTAACACTCGCGCTGTCGGCAGCTTTTTAGTCATCACACTTAGCCCGTTGTTAGTGCAGCTGACCCTTTCCAGCTGGGCTATCAGTAACGCAATAGCTCTCATGGTTATATTATTTGCCATCATGATGTACGGTATCTCAAAACGGCTCAACCAAACCATTACCGAGTCTTTCTTTATACGACACGAGCACCTGCTGACTGAACAGGCTCTAATCAACAGTGAAAAAAGGTATCGAACCCTATTTAATCAATCCGCTGATGCTCACCTGCTTCTGAAAGACGATCAGTTTATCGACTGCAACCCAATGGCCGTCAAGATGAGCAACTATCATACGGCCGGTGAGTTATTAGCAACTTTGTCGACTAACGCATTGAAAATTAAACAAAGCAATACACCCGTCATACTGCTGCTAACACAACAGAGTAAGGAAAGGGCTATCAAGTATGGGCATACTCGTTTTGAGCTTGATTACATGCGGCTTAATGGCGAAATATTCGCATTAGAAGTGAAGCTTGAGGGGAAAACACAGCAACTCAACAGCTTGTCTTAGCCGTCAATATCAGCGCACAACAATTTAGCCAAGCTGATTTTGCCACACAAGTGCTCAGTACCATAGATGAGCACTCTATTAACCCACGCCGCCTAAAGCTAGAGCTAACCGAAAGCATACTGGCCAATAATATTGACGACATTATTATCACGATGAAGCAGTTACAAGCCGCTGGCGTACAGTTCTCGTGAGATGATTTTGGTACCGGTTATTCTTCCCTGCAATACCTTAGAAGACTCCCCCTTAACCAACTTAAAATAGATCAGGCTTTTGTACGCGACCTTGCTAATAATCGACAAGATAAAACGATCGTTAAAACAATTATTGCTATGGCCAGCACCTTAGGCTTAGAGGTCATCGCTGAGGGTGTAGAAACCGCTGAGCAAAAGGAAATATTACTTAACGCGGGCTGCCATCATTTTCAAGGCTATTTATTCGCAAAACCCATGCCTATCGATCAGTTCAATCAACTGTTAAAAACTCTAGATGAAAGTCCACCGCTATCTGCTTGATTTCTTCCTCTACGCAAAAACAAACCTGACTTCAACAATGTCTGCAGCACACGAATAAGACACCTCCAATCCACCTGATCAAGATGCATTACCTAAGCCAAATCATCTCTCTTTTAGGTCACGCATTATTTGATAGCGGGTAAACTGACACCCATCGCAGCATCCGAAGTGTGCCATATGGCTCACTCGACGCCACCAGTATTACTAACAATAAAAAGCTTTAAACCAAGCAATTAAGTCGGTGGTTTAATTAAGTGGCCTCACATACAGAAAACCAGCTGTTCACCCTCAACCCCAGCGACCATTGACAAGATGAACGTTGAGAGTAATAGCCTGCCAATAGAATGTCGCTCTAAGTCAATATTAATGGCTTTATGATAACTCACTTGGTATGGAAACAAAAAATTGGGTAAAGGCTTTCCAAGCCCCATAAAATTCAAAACACTAGCAACGTAAAATACGTCTCATCGGAAGCCTTTCCTGCCATAGGCTATGCTAACGCATCACCTCGAGCTAAAATTTTCTGACTCAATAGGCCTTAGCATTTCTAAAAACTACCCTGCATCCTGGACTTGCTTTGCTTATCATCAGCATAATGAGCATTTTAGGCACCATTTTCCTAGCAAACAACGAAAGTCCTCTTTACTCCTTAGAGAGGTCAATATATTTTTCATAACCTCTACAAAGCTCTTTTGACATGCCTCTAGATCTTAAAATGTGCAACAGCCACCCCTAGTTTCTTCGCTAAACGGGCCAGCTCATCACTAGACTGAGCCACTTGCTCAGAGGTTACTGCTGCAGACTCGGCGCTCTCTGATACGCCATCAACACTTTGCTCTACTGCGCTAACAACAGAGTCTTGACCATTTGAAGCCTTAGCCATGCTGTCTGACATCGAGCTTATGCGCTCGACCCTACTAATTATTCGGTCAATAGAGTCTGAAGCATCAACCGCCTCCAGGGCCATTTTTTCTGCATTTTTCTTATTCGACTCCATAACACCTACAGAGCGTTTAGTTTCTAACTGTAAACGCTCGACCACTTCTTGTATCCGCTGTGTTGAGTCTTGCGTTCTCCCTGCTAACGTCCGTACTTCATCTGCTACCACCGCAAAGCCACGTCCATGCTCCCCAGCTCTTGCCGCCTCAATGGCTGCATTTAAAGCCAGCAAATTAGTTTGCTCGGCTATACTACGAATTACGTCTAAGACGGTATCTATTTCGTTACTGCTGTCTTCAAGCTGAAGGACCACTTCTGTGGCACTGCCAACTTCTTCAGCAAGGGTTTCAATCGCATTGATGGTACGGCGAATAGTTTCCCCACCCTCACTGCCTTCATCCTTTGCCTCTTTCGCTTCAAGCGATAGGCTAGTCGTATTCGTTGTTATGGCATCATTGTTTGCCACCATCTGTTTCATTGACACTGTAATGGTTTCTGCCTGCGCCTGTTGATTAAGCGCTTCATTCTTCGCACTCTCTGTGGTCGCGGATAGCCCTGTTGAGGCCGAGGCTAATGTTGATGAATTACCATCCAACTCTGTGATCATGCCATGCAGGTGCGATACCATTCCATTCAACGATTCGGCAATACTCATCAGCTCATCTTTGGTACCACTATCAACCTTAACCGTCAAATCACCCTCTGAGATTTGAGCAACGGCTTTGCCTATGTGTCGAATCGCATTCACAATGGCGTAATAAAAACCTAAGAATAAGTAAGCCGCTAATACCATACTGCTTAAGATCATGGCTAATAGCATTGCACGTTTGTCAGAAAGAGATTTTTCCCTTTCTTTAAGCAACTCGGTCAATGCTGGCATTAAACCATCGTACAAGGCATAGTTGGCCTTAATAGCTTCTGTCCCTTCATTAAAAACATGCTTAGAGCCTACGTTTAAATCTACTGCTTCCAGAATCTCTTTTCTAACTAACCTATCAAATGAGGCTGTGCTTTCCCTTGCTTTAGACAATAGAAAACCCAACTCAGCTTCAAGTCCTTTATTTTCATGAAAAGACAACTGTAAGCCCTCTTCAACTAGAGCAAAGCTTGATTCAATATTGGCTATTTTCATCCCTAGACGAACTCGATCTTTTAGCTTAAGTGAGCCTAAAGCAGCAACACCTGCACCCATCCCCCGTGCTTGCCCTAAATTCTCTGTCACTATCGGTAGCTGGTATACAAGGGTATCAATCAAAAAAGACGTTTTAACACTCGAGTCTAATACCAAACCGGACTGGTTATTAATCCGCGAAAATAGCGCATAAACCTCAGCAATCAAATTACTGTGAGCACTAAAAACGTCGTCTACTGGGTCATTAAAAGCCGCCCTTTCTAGTGCTTCCCAATTTCTTTGAATGGATGCCCATTGCGCATGAGTAGAAAATTCATCACCATGACGTTTATCCATCTCTTCAATTGTGCTGATATCAGTAGCAATATCGCGCCTTTTTGCTAGGATTTTACTTTCAAACTCTTCGGCACCATTACGAAAAGCATTCACCATCCCTCGGTGCTGGGGAAGGTGCTGATAAAGCTGACGAACTGTTTGAATGTACTCAAGCCCCCTTAATTCTTTCGCTGTTACCTCAACCTTTGTATCTAGCTCAGCTTTAAGCAGCATTGATACTATCGCCAGCGGGACAAGAAACAGGATAGATACCAGAATCATTTTTTTGGGATAAGTAAGTGCACCCATCAGGGCTATAGCAGGCTTTAGTAGTTCTTTCATTATATTACTCCACGACAACGTTATTTTTATCCACCTGCTCGACAGTATAGCCAATCATTTAAAATCTGCTAATTAAACTCAATCATGTCAAGCACCCACCGTAAAGGCCCAAGGAAAAGCGGCCCAACGGGGACTCGAAAAGCCTATACTTTTTTATAAATTTCAGCGCCTTTACTTTTAAACTCAGTTGCTTTATCTGCCATTCCCTCAGCCAGCGCATCATTCGTATCGATGCCTTTTTTAGCGGCATAGTCACGAACATCTTGACTAATTTTCATTGAGCAGAAGTGTGGCCCACACATTGAGCAAAAATGCGCCACCTTAGCTGAGTCTTTTGGCAGCGTTTCATCATGGTATTCCCGCGCTCTTGCAGGGTCTAAACTTAAGTTAAACTGGTCTTCCCACCTGAACTCGAAGCGCGCTTTAGATAAGGCGTTATCACGAGTTTGCGCACCTGGATGCCCTTTTGCTAAGTCGGCTGCATGTGCTGCAATTTTATAGGTGATGATACCCACTCTAACGTCTTCCTTATTGGGCAGACCTAGGTGCTCTTTAGGGGTCACATAGCACAACATAGCGCAACCATACCAGCCGATCATGGCGGCCCCAATACCCGAGGTAATATGGTCATAACCCGGTGCAATATCTGTTGTTAACGGACCAAGTGTGTAAAAAGGCGCCTCATCACAACATTCCAGTTGTTTATCCATGTTTTCTTTAATCATGTGCATTGGCACATGGCCTGGTCCTTCAATAATGGTTTGCACATCGTGCTTCCAGGCAATTTTTGTTAACTCACCAAGCGTTTCTAATTCGCCAAATTGCGCCTCATCATTTGCATCGGCCAAAGAACCTGGTCGTAAACCATCGCCTAGCGAGAAAGAAACATCATATGCCTTCATGATTTCACAAATGTCTTCAAAATGCGTGTAAAGGAAGTTTTCTTTATGATGAGCCAAACACCATTTCGCCATAATTGAGCCACCCCTAGAAACAATACCTGTCACTCTTTTTGCTGTCATCGGTACATACTTCAATAGTACGCCTGCATGAATCGTAAAGTAATCCACCCCTTGTTCGGCCTGCTCAATAAGCGTATCGCGGAAAATTTCCCACGTTAAGTCCTCGGCTTTTCCATTGACCTTTTCTAGTGCTTGGTAAATCGGCACTGTCCCAATGGGCACGGGTGAGTTTCGTAGAATCCATTCTCTTGTTTCATGAATATTTTTGCCAGTGGATAAATCCATGATGGTGTCGGCACCCCAACGAATACCCCATACCATTTTGTCCACTTCTTCTTCTATCGACGAGGTAACCGCTGAATTCCCTAAATTGCCATTAATTTTAACTAAAAAATTACGCCCTATGATCATTGGCTCCAGCTCAGGATGGTTGATATTAGCTGGAATAACCGCCCGACCTCTTGCTACTTCATCACGAACAAACTCCGCCGTAATCTCAGCTGGAATACTAGCGCCAAAAGATTCACCTGGATGTTGCTCGGCATTGGTTTCTGAGCGCTTCATGTTTTCCCGAATGGCTATATACTCCATTTCTGGGGTAATAATGCCTTTTCTTGCATAATGCATTTGACTAACGTTTTTCCCCGCTTTCGCACGCCTTGGGGAGTGAATATGCTCAAAACGTAAATTGGCCAATTCTGGATCACTTTGACGTTGCTGACCAAATGTTGAGCTTGGCCCGTCTAATAACTCTGTGTCATTTCTATCGGCCATCCATGTACTTCTGACATTGGGCAGACCTTGACGCAAGTTAATATCAACAGCTGGGTCTGTGTAAACACCTGAGCAATCGTACACATAAATATCAGGGTTTTTTTCTACCCCAAAGCTACTAGACGTATCACTTAAACTAATAACCCGCATTGGTACGTTAATATCATCACGTGATCCTTTGATATAAACCTTTTTAGAATTTTCTAAAGGCTGAATAGCCGCTTCTTCCATGGCTTTTGTTTTATCTTGGAACTCTTTTGGGATTGCACTCATAGTGACCTCTTACGCATACGCGGTTAACTTTCAAAAAGGCCGCCAGTTTATCACACCGAAGCTGCCGTATAACGCCTTACCATCCATCTATTTAACACTCATCCTGTCACTTAATGCCCTAGCTCATTAATTAGACTTAGGATTTAGTCTGCTATACTGAAAAACCTACCTTTCAAAAAA
>JAHRWG010000037.1 GCA_019090295.1 Cycloclasticus sp.
AGACCTTACAATCAATGCCATGTTGTTTTAACGCTATTGCAATTGTTAACCCACCAATGCCTCCGCCAACCACTGCGATTCTAAGTTTTTTATTACTCATTTTTTCTCCTTGAAAGTTTTTTTTATTTGCTGACATTAAATCTACACAGTAATATTTATGATTGCAATTAATGTGAATCATTCTCATGATGAATTATATTCATCAAACTATGCGATCAATGAATTAAGTGCCCTTTAATCAGTCTGGCAATAAGGTAAAAATTGAGTGAAGTATTTACCTGAAGTTAGATAGTTCAACTAAATAATAGGCGGGTTAAAGTGAATGGTTTGTGACGAGGGGGGGGATTCAGGTGGTGGTACTGGGTAATGTTTTTTAGGGGCAATAATAACGGTTTAGCCTTTACCCCTCTTTTTCAAGCAATTGACTACTCTGAGAATAAGTCAAAAATTAACCTTCTGAACCATGTATTGGCAGAGTCTTCATGTAATCTAGCATGCCAAAATGTATTAATTTGTATCTCTGGTAACTCTAGAGGGTGATCTATTGTGATGACATCAAAATGGGTGCCGATCATCTCCTCAAGCTTTTCGGGTACCGTAGCAATAAAATCTGAAACGCCTAATATGTAGGGCACCGTGATAAAGTGAGTCAACTTTGATGCCACATCTCTATCAATATGATTGTTTTGTAGATACTTTTCAATAATGCCATGCCCAGTATCTTCAGAGCTAATTGAGATGTGTTTATATTTTAGAATTGACTCTTGAGTGACTTTTTCACAGAGCAAGGGGTGTCCTCTTCTCAGCATTAATTTATACTTTTGGGTAAATAATCTTCGCTGATAAACCCCCGCATTTAATTCAGGGAGCAAGCCTATCGCTATATCTATGTTACCCAACTCCATTTCTTTTTGTATGTTTTGCGAACTACACCGTACAATTTCAATTGAGGTGTCAGGAGCTACAGCTGCTAGGTGAGAGATTAATTTGGGTAAGAGCAGTACTTCTCCCACATCAGTCATAGAGACATTAAAGACACGTTTGCTCTTTAATGGCTCAAAATTCAAATTGGAGTTAATTGATTGCTCGATAGCATCAAAACAAGTCACAATGGTTTTTGAGATTTCTTCTGCGTAGGGGGTAGGAACTAACCCCGACGATGCGCGATAAAATAGTTGATCACCTAAGCAAAGTTTCAGCCGTTTCATCGAATGACTAATGGCTGACGGTGAAACGTCCAAGATGTTAGATACTTTTTTAATATTACGGTGCTCGTAGAGCAGTTTAAACAAGTAAAGTAAATTAACGTCTATTTGAGCTAAATTTATCACGAATTATTATTTTCTCGGTCAATTAAAAGAGAGTGTGACTCTTTGTTAAGCTTGCCAGTAGTCCAAGCGGAGCAATAAAATAATCACGTCCACAGGGTAAACCTTTTTTCAATATGTCGGTTAACTATACCTGCAATTCATTTCGTACCTGATAAGCAACGGGCTTAAGATTAATGGTTAAAGGTAATAATAGCGTACTGGCAATATGCCCCTTTATACCCAAACGACATGTTAACGGTCACCTGAGTGATTTGATGGTTATTTTTTGATTTTAAGTAATTGTTTTTAAGCTTTAACAAAAGGTTAGCGACCGGTCTAAACTGAGCCTGCCGCGCCATCGGTCTACAGCATTGGTAAGTTGGGCTGCGCTTTTTTAAGCCCAACAAACACCGCCTAAATTTCTCAGAGCCGTTACGTGGAGCCCCTGGAACTCAAACCATTCAATCTATTTAATAAAACAGGGATTTTATTGTAACCCTTTGTTTTTAAGCATCTTTAAAACAAAAGGCAGTATCCCGTTTAACGCGTTATTTCACACTGTTGCACTTGGAATGTGAATTCATCTCTGAATTGTGCAAATCAAGCTGGCTGGCCCCATGATATTCGTACCCTTTCGGCTCAAGATTGTCATCGTTCTGACGCTTCTTTGTCATCATAATTGGTTACATTCATTTTAAACTCTAATGGATGAATGTCATGCTGAATGCCACACGAATACCTCGTTTAGATTATCGTTTGAAAACGGTTTTTGAGCAGTCCCTTGCTGGGCCGTTAAGAGCTTGCAATAAGCAGCATGTGGTCTATCTGTTATTAACGTTATCTGTTTCATTAGGCCTATTGACGGGTAAAGAAAAACCCTTAGTTGCTGGGCACCAAATTGGGTTGAATGCCTATGAGCTAAGTGCGACGCCGAAGTTAATAGCTGGTATTGAAGATAATGCGTCTGGCTTAACCTATAACAGCAATACCAATACATTATTTGCTGTCGTTAATAACCCAGAAACCCTACTTGAGCTGACAAAGGATGGTGATTTAATTCGTCGTATCG
Organism: Cycloclasticus sp.; assembly: GCA_019090295.1. Classification (GTDB taxonomy): domain Bacteria; phylum Pseudomonadota; class Gammaproteobacteria; order Methylococcales; family Cycloclasticaceae; genus Cycloclasticus. The sequence continues at coordinate 2,380 of JAHRWG010000037.1, forward strand.
ATTTAACGGGGTTCGAAGACACGGAAGGGGTGATGTATCTAGGGGATGAACGATATGCAGTGGTTGAGGAGCGGAAAAGAACATTAGTGATATTTGAGATTAATGCACAAACAAAGGCTGTCGATAGAACGGGGTTAAAGAGTTTTCAAATAGCCATCACGTCAGGTAAAAATAAAGGGTTTGAAGGGTTATCTTATAACCAAGAAAATGGAGATTTATTTATTATTAACGAGAAAAAACCTCGGCAACTGATAAAGCTCTCGGGTTTTGTTGAGTCATCTGATATCTCTATTTCAACGCCATTTTCTTTAGAAGAGAATCCTTTTGGCGGTGATGATTACTCAGGGGTGCATTATGACGGCCAGACAGGTCACCTGATACTCTTGAGTGACGAATCTCATCAAATTATTGAAGTGAATAAAGAAGGTGTTGAGATTAGCCGATTGGACTTAAGTAAAGGGAACGCTGGTTTGAATGATGATGTGCCGCAGGCTGAAGGCATAACAATGGACAAAGACGGTGATATTTATGTTATCAGCGAGCCTAATATATTTTATCGTCTCAAGAGTAAAAAACGCCTGGTAGAATTGGCTTCAAAAAATATCTAGTTGAGTAAAAAAAGGGCAGCTACTGTCTTGAAAATAAACCTAAAAAAAGGTCTGTTATTGGTAGTTAATTAATAGCAAGCTGGCTGATCCCTTGATTTTTGATCAGCCTATTTTTATACGTACTACTTTCATAACATCTAAATCAATGCCAGCAACAGTTTCTTGTGTTGGGTAATAAGTCATGTTTACTCGAGCACCTTTTAAGCTCTGGTATGTACTTTTACGCTTGAATTTAAAGGGTACAGTGCAACCTTTTACCATTAAAGTATGTAAAACCCAATCACCCTGGCTTCGTTGAACATGCGACAGAACCTTCATTAATTCTGAATGAGTAAGGTTGGGATGTTTGTCGACTAGTTTTTTGGGGTCTGGTTGCATGTTTTTTAATGATTAATTTAACCAATAATTGTCAATTGAACTCATCAATTTCTTGTTAAAAGTTTATGTTGGGAGGAGGGCACTAACCTCTGAATTGTGTAAACCAGGCTGGCTGGCCCCTTGATATTCGTAGATGGCTAAGTTTTCAATGTGTTGTGATATTCACGTTCTTTTCGGGCATTAGAAATAACTGAATTTATAAGGTATAACTTATCAAATTAATGGTTAAGATACGCTAAATAAACGAACAAGGAAAATATGATGAGTAACTCAATTTACGATATAG
>JAHRWG010000038.1 GCA_019090295.1 Cycloclasticus sp.
CACTAATTTACGCCATGAGAACACTAGAACACTTATTTAAAAATAATCGCGAATGGGCCGACTCTATTACTCGAGAAGACCCTAATTTTTTTCATAACTTATCTCAGCTTCAAGCACCCCAATACCTTTGGATTGGTTGCTCTGATAGTCGCGTACCATCTAATGAACTAATTGCTCTTGCACCTGGCGAGGTTTTTGTACACCGTAATATTGCCAATATGGTCGTACACACTGACTTAAACTGCTTATCGGTTATTCAATACGCCGTTGAAGTATTAAAGGTTAAGCATATTATCGTCTGTGGTCATTATGGGTGCGGGGGTATCAATGCCGCACTTGAAAAGCATGACCATGGCTTAATTGATAATTGGCTGGGGCACATTAAAGATGTTGAGCGTTTGCACCATGAAGAGCTAAAAGACTTAACTGATGAGGCAAAACTACACCGCTTGTGCGAATTGAATGTTATTGAGCAAGTGACCAATGTTTGCGACACCACTATTATTAAAAATGCGTGGAAAAGTGGTGCCACCCTGTCTGTTCATGGTTGGATTTACAATATTGAAAATGGCATTCTAAACGATATTATTAAAACCCCTATTTCAGGTTCTTAAACCTTTAAAGGCCAATATCTTCCAAGTCTATATTCAGTGCATGGCCTGAAATTTTTAATTCATATAGAGAGACTGTCAGTGATGAAATCATCAACATAAGGCTGATGATAAAAGCAATTTCACCTTGTTGAATTAAATCTAAAAACAAAAAAAACATCGCGGCAACACAAAAACTGATGCTTAGCACACCTAGAATTTGCATCCAAATGATTAGTTTTATCCGTAATCGAAGGCTGATAATTTGACGAGAAATAAAGGCTTTATTGGTGTCATTAATCTGTTTATGCAAGCCACGTATAACTACGGCCAAGCCCATAAAGCGATTGGTATAAGCCAATAATAATAGTGAAATGGCAGGAAATAAAAGTGCGGGGGTTGATAGGTCCAAGGTAAAGCCCGTGCGCTGTATTAAGAAGACGTTATTCTACCTTTTTTTCTAACCATCCGCAGGCGCCCCAAAGAAAACAACCCGTTCTAACACACTTAACAACCTTGCTCTAACTCAGTCTAAAACTCATATTCCATTAAAAAACGCCACGTATTATCTGGCCCCTTATACCCTAACCCAAAAATAGACCCTATTTCCCAGTGAAGCTTTTTTGCCTGCCCTAGGCGAATATCACCCATTACAACAGGGCCTATCGCTTGACCACTCTCCGCACTATAAAACTCAATAGCTGGCTCAAAGTGCGCCGCATATCGGTATTTTGCTTGTATCGCCAATGATGTTTCTATTTCTGTTTCAATATCATTGCCCCACTCAACAATTAAGTGGGTATTCACCGCCGTTACCCACTTTCCCCACTCTTTTTCCATCAGGAGAGCTGTTGATAGCTCCCAAACGCCTTCGTGTTGAACTTTCTCAAGCTCAAATAAAATACCCCAATCAACCTCATACTCACTCTGCTCCGTCAGCTGCCACTTTAGTTCAAGTTCGTAAGCTTCTTTCTCGGCAACAGCATGACCTTTATTCGTTATATAGTAGGCTTCAATAAAAACGTTATCAGATAGTGCCTGCCCAATACCCAGTCGATATAGCTGCTCATTGCCAACGCTCAGCACTCGCCATTCTATTTCTGTTTCTAGCGGTTGCACATAAGGGTGATAAACCTTGTCCACTGATCCGCCATCTGCGACAGCGATAAATGGCCATATCAGTAGGCCTACTATTATTTTCTTCATATCACTTAACACCTTTCGGCCGTGCCACATCATCACAACGGGGCTTTTGTATAGCTAAAATAAATGCCAACAGCAGGGCCAAACCATACCCCGTTGCCTGTGTTGCTGTTGGTGTAGCTTCATAGCCTACCAATGCAAACAATAACTGCCCAATTATAGAGTGCTCACTCACCCAAGCAGATGTATCCCAAAGAGGTGCGTGACTGGGGATTAAATCAGCCTGCATGAGAAATTGAATGGCTTGCGACACCATTCCAGCACAGATTAAACTCAGCATCACCAAACTCAAACGCAAGCCATTGATCGGCCTCATACCAACAATCAAGTAATAAAAGAATACGCCTATGCTAAACCCAATACCTGCTCCAATAAAACTGCCCGCTAAAACCGAACTAAGCAAGCTGGGTACCGATGCAAACCCATTAATATAAATAATAATCTCTGCTAATTCTCGCACCATAGCTGTGGCTAAACAGCCAGCACCTGCAATGATAATAATGAGTTTGGCTTGTGGTTTTTTTATGGCACCAATCAATACCATCGTGCATATGACAATAAGCCCATGCAACACTGTATTGACAATTTCTTGACCAATTCCGCCCATTAAGGCCGACACAGCCACTATATTACTGGCATACACAACCGCTAAAATAGCCCCGACCATCACCGGCAGCATAAAATATACCCGTGGCAAACTTAATACCTGACCCTGTGCCAATAAGATACTCACAATAAGTGCTGCTTCCAACACTTCACGCAAAACAATAATAACGGAATTTATTAGCATCTTTATTTAACGATAATATGGCCTTGAGCCGTTTTAGGAAAAAACTCACCAAAAAAGGGGTACGTACCGGGCGCTAATGGCCCAACAAAAACGATGCCTTTAGAGTGCCCAGGAATCACTTTTTCTCGGTTAAGCTCATAACTTTCAAACTCTTCTGCACTGGCATCTTGGTTAACAATGATTAGCTTAACTTTTGTATCTGCCGCTATCGTCAGTTCAGAAGGGTAAAAAAGGTGATTTCGAATAATGATTTCAATGCTTGGCATCGCCATAACAGGCCCCCAGGATAGCAATAAAGCCACCACCAACAATAATCGCATCTTAAGCCTCCACCAACTTAAATATGACATGAACCGCTAAACCACCTAATAACTCTGAGCGAGCCAACCTAATATGTGCATGGTGCATGGTGACAACATGCTGAACAATAGCCAAACCAAGCCCACAACCAACAACGCCTGAATCATGCTGGTCCCCACCCACTCGATAAAAGCGTTCAAAAACGCGATCAATATATTGCTCCTCAATGCCTGGGCCGCTGTCTTCTACACACAGTAAAACATCTGGGCCTTTTATATCAACCACCACCCTTATTTGCCCATTATCTGGGGTGTATTTACTCGCATTAAGAATAAGGTTTTGCAACAGGCTTTCTAAGGCAAACTGACTGCCTCGAACAGTTGCCTTATCGCATCCAATAAGGCTTACCTGCTGCTGTTTAGTATCAATGTGACAATACTCTGTCGCAATCACTTTTTGTACGATACTGGTTAGGTTAAGCGGTTTCATTTTCTCTTTTGCTTGATCAGGCGAATGCCGGTACAGAGTCAATATCTGTTCAACCACATACCTGTCTCTTATACACATCTGACGCTGC
>JAHRWG010000039.1 GCA_019090295.1 Cycloclasticus sp.
GGAAGGGGCTCCCTAGTTGATTAAAAAAGGGTATACTTGCCATTTTTAATGATGGTAAATGATAATGACTATTAATACGCGAATTGAGGAGCAGTTAAGTAGCCACCCAATAATACTGTATATGAAAGGAACACCTTATTTTCCTCAATGCGGTTTTTCCAGTAAAGTTGTGCAAATTTTACAGGCTTGCGAGAATGAATTTGCCTATGTGAATATTCTAGATGATGATGAAATACGTGAGGGCTTAAAGGCATACTCAAACTGGCCGACCTTTCCACAGTTATATATCAATGCCGAATTAGTGGGTGGGGCCGATATTCTAATTGAAATGCATGAGAATGGTGAGCTTGCTGCTATGCTAGATGACGCAGCTGTTAAGTCGTCAGAGAATCCCAGCGATTAACAATTTTGCAAAAAAGATGAGCGGTTTGTTCAGCATCGTACAGGGCTGAATGAGCCTGTTCATTATCCCATGTCATCCCCGCTGCTTTTGCAGCCTTCGCCAAAACCGTTTGTCCGTACGCTAGACCGCCTAGTGTGGCCGTATCGAAGGTACTAAACGGGTGAAAAGGGTTGCGCTTAAACTTGGTGCGCTCAACAGCAGCATTCATAAAACCAATATCAAACGCGGGGTTGTGACCCACTAAAATAGCACGCGTACACTGCTGCGCTTTAACCGCTTCTCTAACGGGTGCAAAGAGCTTTCTAAGCGCTTCCTTTTCATCAATGGCCAAGCGGAAGGGATGAAAAGGGTCAATGCCGTTAAATTTTAGGGCGGCAGGGTCGAGGTTGGCGCCTTCAAATGGTATGACGTGTTCCCGGTGAGATGATTGAATGAATAGTTCACCATTATCATTCATAGCAGGTATGACGACCGCCATTTCTAATAAAGCGTCAGTTTTCGCGTTAAACCCAGCGGTTTCAATGTCGACAACAATAGGTAAATAGCTACGAAAGCGCTTGGACATAACGGGGGTGGTTTGATTGGACATCTTATTCTTATCTCGGGTAATATTAATGAAATTATTCAACTATAATAAGTCAACACCAAGCCCACAGTTTGATTAATGTGGGTTTAATTTTTAGGAGAGCTTAATGCGGAACGGGATTTTTTTAAGGAAAGGAGCGGCATGCGCAGTATTGGCGGCAACAACAATGCTAACAGGTTGTGCATCATTAACATCGCATAAGGAGAATGACCCGTTAGAAGCGATGAATCGAAGTATTTACCAGTTCAATGAAAAAGCGGATGAGTATGTCGCTGAACCGTTGGCTAAAGGCTACCAATATGTTACACCGGAGTTTGTCGATAGAGGGGTTAGTAACTTCTTTAATAATCTTGATGATGTCACCGTATTTATTAACGATATTTTACAGTTGAAACTAAATCAGGCGTTATCTGATGGCGCGCGGTTGGTTGTTAACAGCACCGTGGGTGTGATTGGCTTTATGGATATTGCCACCGGCATGGGTTTGCCAAAGCATCATGAAGACTTTGGGCAAACATTGGGTTCATTTGGCCTTGGCACCGGACCCTATATTGTTTTGCCTATTTTGGGGCCGAGCACGCTGCGCGATACGGCTGGCTTATATGCTGATTCGTTTGTTGACCCTATTCAGCAGATTGAAGAGTCTGATGAGATGTGGGCTACCTATGCCTTAAAAGGAGTAGATGCTAGGGCTGATCTAATCAGCACCAAGAAAATTGTTGATGATGCATCGTTAGACCCTTATGAATTTATGCGTAGTGGTTACTTTCAGCGTCGAGAATATTTGGTTTATGACGGTAACCCGCCTTTAGACGATGAAGAGTTTTTGGATGATGAATAAATAAAAAAGCCCCTTAAAAGGGGCTTTTTTATAGTACAAGGGTTAGCTAATCCGCCATTGTAGAGGGGTTTCTTGTCGAAAGGGGGTGAGTGTTTGTTCCGCAAATTGATAGTGCGCAGGGGCGGTCCATTCTTCCCTCACTAGGGTGATAGTCTCTAGGTTCCTTTTTAAACCATAAAACTGCGGGCCATAAATACTACTAAAACCTTCCAGTTTGTCTAGAGAGTCTTCCTGGTCAAAAAGCTCGGTATATAACTCAATAGCTGCGTGGGCACTAAAGCAGCCGGCACAGCCACAGCTGGCTTCTTTAGTGGATGTTGAATGAGGAGCGCTATCGGTGCCTAAGAAGAATTTAGGGTGGCCACTTGTGGCGGCCTTAACTAAGGCCAGTCGGTGTGACTCTCTTTTTAAAATAGGCAAACAGTAATTATGAGGGCGGATACCGCCCGCTAATAAATGATTGCGGTTGAATAAAAGGTGTTGGGGTGTAAGGGTTGCTGCGGTATGTTCGGTTGCATAAACAAAGTCAATGGCCTGTTTAGTTGTTGCGTGTTCAAGCACAATGCGCAGTTCAGGAAACCGCTGTCTGATTTGTACTAAATGACGATCAATAAACACCTGCTCACGGTCAAAAATGTCAACCGTCTCGTCAGTTACTTCTGCGTGAACAAGTAATGGCAGCTGA
>JAHRWG010000040.1 GCA_019090295.1 Cycloclasticus sp.
AGCCTTAGAACTGGGTTATGTTTATGCTAAAAAGCACGTGGAGTGCCCGATTGATATTCGCGTATCAAAAAGTGATGCTGTTAAAGATAAAATTCTAGTTGATGGCAATACGGCGACTGGTTTAGGTTGTGTTTATGGCGGTGCTACGGTATGTGGCTGGTATCCTATTACACCATCGACCTCTGTGGTCGAAGCCTTTACGCGCTTTAGTGAACGCATGCGCATTGATCCAGCGAGTGGGCGTAAACGCTTTGGCGTTGTTCAAATGGAAGACGAATTGGCTGCAATCGGTGTGGTCATGGGGGCGTCTTGGAATGGCGCGAGAGCCTTTACCGCAACAAGTGGCCCGGGTATTTCACTGATGAGTGAGTTGCTTGGCTTGGCTTATTTTGCCGAAATCCCCTTGGTGCTGATTAATGTGCAACGTGGTGGCCCTTCAACAGGTATGCCTACGCGAACACAGCAATCAGACATACTAGCCTGTGCTTATGCTTCACATGGAGATACTAAGCATGTGCTGACTTTTCCAGCGACACCAAAGGAATGCTTTGAATTTGCAGCGGAGTCTTTTGACTTAGCGGAGCGGCTTCAAACCCCAGTTATTATTATGAGTGACTTAGAACTAGGAATGAATGACTGGCTTTGTGATCCGCTAGAATGGGATGATGCGACTCAGTATGATCGCGGTAAGGTACTTAATGCAGAGCAATTGGACGCCTTAGGGAGTGATAAACCATTTGCGCGATATATGGATATTGATGATGACGGTATCTGTTATCGGACCTACCCAGGAACACATCCAGAAAAAGGCGCCTTTTTTACTCGTGGAACGTCACGTGATAGGCATGCTTTATATACCGAAGAGGGGGATCATTATGTTGATAACATGGAACGCCTTCTTAAAAAACACCGTACAGCAGCGACGCTTATTCCTGCCCCTATTATTCAGATTAATGATAAACAGCATAAAATGGGCGTTATCTATTACGGAACAACCGACAATGTTATGCCAGAGTCACTATTGAAACTTGAGAAGCAAGGGCTTCATTTTAATAGCATGCGCATACGCAGCTACCCTTTTAATGATGAGGTGGCCGAGTTTATCGAACGTCATGAGACGGTGTACGTTATTGAACAAAACCGCGATGCACAAATGCGTTCATTGTTGATTAACGAGCTAGACTGCTACCCAAAAAAACTGATTAAAATCCTGCACTACGATGGAATGCCAATACCGGTTCAAGCCGTTGTAGGTGGTATTTTAAATCACTTAGATACACAAGACCCCGCTTTAACAGGAAACGATTAATCATGACGTGTATAGCAAAATCAAAATTTCATCACCCTCAGTTACCAACCAATGATCTAGGGCTTACTTACCGTGATTATGAAGGCAGTATGTCAACGTTATGTGCTGGTTGTGGGCATGATTCTGTCGGTGCGGCTGTTGTTCAAGCATGTTTTGAACTATCGCTGCCGGCTCATCGAATCGCTAAACTTTCTGGCATTGGCTGCTCGTCAAAAGCACCGACTTATTTCCTAGGGAAGTCACACGGGTTTAATTCAGTGCACGGGCGAATGCCGTCGGTCGTCACCGGTGCGAATTTAGCCAATAGAGAGCTCATTTATTTAGGGATGTCAGGAGACGGAGACTCGGCTTCTATTGGCCTAGGTCAGTTCGCCCATGTCGCACGACGAAAGCTAAACATGAGCTACATCGTTGCTAATAACGGGGCTTATGGCCTAACAAAAGGGCAAGCCTCTGCAACAGCAGACCTTGGCTCGGTAATGAAAGGTGGCAAAGAAGTCATGGATGAAGGCATCGACCTAGTGAGTTTGGCCTTAAGCATGGGAGCAACCTATGTTGCCCGAAGCTTTTCAGGTGATAAGGACCAACTAGTTCCGCTAATAAAAGGCGCTCTTTCCCACCAAGGGTTCGCATTTATTGATGTTTTATCACCGTGTGTGACCTTCAATAATCATAAAGGCTCAACTAAAAGTTATGATTACTTACGTGACCATATGGAATCACTTATTTCTGCGGATTTTATTCCTGTGAAAAGTGAAATTACTGCTCAATCTGAACCGGGTTTGTCAAAAGATATTTTTATGCACGATGGTTCGATGATGCGCTTCCGTGCGACAGATGATAGTTATGACTTAACCAATAAGCAGAATGCGTTAAATGCAATAAGCGAACACACAAATAAAGGGGAAGTTTTAACTGGGTTGCTATACCTTGAGCCTGGGAGTAGTGATTTGCATGAAAATATTCAAACCGTTTGCGAACCGTTTAATGAATTAACGTATAAAGACTTGTGCCCAGGTAGTGAAGCATTAGATACCTTAAATAAAAGTTTCCGTTAGCCTAGTGGTATTGATAATGGTTCCCTCTAAGCTAAAGGGCTTTTAAGTGGACACCCTTGTCTATGATATTGGCAATAGTCGCTATGTTAATTTAAGCGATCGCTGTAGTTTAAGGTGTCAGTTTTGCCCAAAAACGCATCATAAACTACAGTTGAATGAGTATGACCTGACGTTAGAAAAGCGCCCAACAACCCAAGCGATTATAGGTGAGTTGGGTGACCCAACACAGTTCGATGAAGTTGTTTTTTGTGGCTTCGGAGAGTCGACTTTGCGCTTAAAAGAGCTGATTAGTGTTGCTACATTTGTAAAAAATAATGGTGGCTCGGTACGACTGAATACCGATGGGCTAGGGAGTTTAGTCAATAAACGGAACATATTGCCGGAGCTATCTACTTGTGTAGACGCACTATGCGTGTCAATGAATGCGCAAGATGAAGATATATACAATAGACATTGCCAGCCGACATTGAAGGGGTCATATGTGGCGATGTTGGAGTTTTTGGCGGATGCTCCAAATTATATTCAACAAGTGACAGCAACAGCAATTGATGGGCTTGAAGGTGTCAATATTAAGACCTGTGAAGCCTTGGCGGCAGAAAGAGGGGTTAGTTTTCGCCGCCGTGAGCTAGATGTTGTCGGTTAGTTTAAATGACACCGCAGTCCAGTTTTGCCTGTTGAAAATTAACTTTGACGTGTCTATACCATTAATTACATAATCGACTATCACAGTCAGGTAAGGCCTTATCAACGTAATAACTGGGTGTTGATAATAGAAACCATTTAATTAAGTACGAAAATGTGGCTAAAAAATTTAGTCATTAGATGTTTATTCATATCAATACGGTTGCATAGGTCTTTGCTAGGCTGACGAATGCAAAAATACAGGGAACCTCCTATGGCAGACAAAGCATTTAAACTCTCTTATCTACACCCTAAATATATTTTATCTTGGCTTCTTGTGTTGTTAAGCTGGTTATTGGCTAGTTTCCCTCGTTCGTGGCAAATTGGCTTAGCGGGCTGGCTTGCAAAGCATTGGTCTAAGGGAGCCAATAGGCGAACACGAACCATTCGGCAAAATATAGATTTATGTTTTAAAGATGAGTCACAACAGTATCGGAATGACTTGGTAAAGGCTAACTTAAAGTCTTCATTACTAATGATGTTTGATCTGGTTAATATGATTTGGCGGCAGCCGAAGGCGTTAACCGAGCCAGTAACCGTTATCGGAGCTGAGCATCTTGAGAAAGCACTTCAAGAAAACAAACCGCTGTTATTAGTAACGGGCCACTTTACATCTTTTATCCAATCGTTAACTAAGTTAGCTAGCCTGACACCTTACAACGCAGTCTACCGGCGTATGGATAACCCCTTGCTTGAGGCACAGTTTAATCAGCGAGCAGTTAGCAAGCACCCGATGACGCTTTTTCATCGAAAAGATATTCGAAATATGCTTAAGAAGCTGGCAGATAATGGGGTTGTCGTGATTGTGCCAGATCAAGATTTCGGGATTAGCCGAGGAACATTTGTTAATTTTTTCAATATTCCGACGGCCACTATTACGAGTATCCCGCAATATGCACAACAAACTGACGCACAAGTTTTGCTGTTTAGTTCTTACCGAGACGAGACCGGTGAGTGTACGGTAACGTTTGAACCGTCATTAAGCAATTACCCGTCAGGCGATGATGTGGTAGATACACAATGTTGGAGCGACTGGCTAGAGAGGAGCATTAAGCAGCATCCGGCAGATTACTTATGGATGCATAAACGGTTTAAAACAAGACCTGAGGGTGAAAAGAGCCTTTACAGTAAACACTAATGGATCAGCAAGTGCGGCAAAACAGCCAAGAAAAATCGTTAACACAACGTTTGTTACATAAAATAGAGGGCTGGGGTAATGCGTTACCACACCCAACGATGTTGTTTGTTTACTTGAGCGTATTCGTGATTGGTCTGTCTTGGTTGGGTGAGTATTTAGCTTTAGCGGTGGTCCACCCGGTGACAGGGGACAAGGTGGTCGTGGTCAATTTACTGAGTGTTGATGGACTACACCGGATATTGGCCAATATGGTCACTAACTTTACTCAGTTTGCCCCTGTGGGCCCAGTGCTAGTCGTGATGCTGGGCTTAGGCATTGCAGAACGCTCAGGGTTAATCCAGGCCGCGCTAAGGCAGACCGTTTTAAGAGCACCTGCTCAGTTACTGACGTTCATAGTTGTTTTGACGGGCGTGTTGTCGAGTATAGCGGTGGACTCAGGTTATGTGGTGATGATCCCGTTAGCGGGTATGATTTTTCTTGCTGCAGGTCGGCACCCCTTAGCCGGTATGGCTGCCTGCTTTGCTGGCGTTTCAGGCGGTTTTAGTGCCAACTTACTCATTGGCCCTGTGGATGTCATACTGGCCGGTATCAGCACCGAAGCAGCACATTTGCTGGATGACTCCTATCAAGTGAGTGTGACAGCAAATTATTATTTCATTATTGCATCGACCTTCCTAATTGCTGGTTTAGCAACGTGGGTAACAGAACGCTATATCTGCCCTTTGCTAGGTGAGTATACCGGCCCAGAAAAAACTGAGCTAAGTAGTCGCTCGACGAAAAATGAACGAAAAGCGTTACGCTGGGCATTATTGGCGGGATTGCTAATGGTTGGCTTGGTGGTCTGGGGTTTGATTCCAGTGAATGGTTTTTTACGAGACCCCACCACAGGTAGTATTGTTAAGTCTCCTTTCATGTCGGGCTTAATTCCTCTTATCGCTATAAGTGCAGGCATTATGGGAAGTATTTATGGGTACTTATCAGGTCGATTTACTGGCCATGCCGATATTATTGAGAGCATGGAGAAGTCCATTGCAGTGATGGCAACTTATATTGTGTTAATGTTTTTTGCTGCTCAGTTTGTTAGCTTTTTTAGCTGGACCCAGTTAGGTTTACTACTCGCCGTCAGTGGAGCAGACTTGCTTACTTTAAGTGGGTTAGGCGTTGTGCCCTTGATGTTAGGTTTCGTTTTATTTTGTGCCTTTACTAATTTATTTATAGGAAGCGCATCAGCAAAGTGGGCGATTATGGCACCGGTGTTTATCCCTATGTTTATGCTGCATGGCGTTGGCCCAGAAGTGGTTCAAGCCGCTTATCGTGTCGGGGATAGCTCAACAAATATCATTACGCCTCTTATGCCATACTTTGCCCTGGTGTTTGCGTTTATGAAGCAGTACGACAGCCGGGCCGGTGTTGGGACAATAATGACCTTGATGCTTCCTTATTCTGTGGTTTTTTTAGTCGGCTGGGGCGTGCTTTTAAGTG
>JAHRWG010000041.1 GCA_019090295.1 Cycloclasticus sp.
GATCTACACTTCTAGCTTCGTCGGCAGCGTCAGATGTGTATAAGAGACAGCGATAAAGTCAGCAACAATTAAAAAATAACCAGGGAATCCCATTTGGCAAATCACATCCAATTCGCGTTTCAAACGCGCTTGGTATTGAGCAACTCGCTCATCGTTGAAATCTATCCGCTGGGCCGTTTCTTTTATTCTCTTTGCCAGCCCCTCTTCAGCAAGTTGAGCAAAATACTGATCAATCGTTAAACCATCTGGAACGGGGAAATCAGGTAAAAAATTCTCACCCAAATTAAGCGCTACATTACAACGTTTCGCAATCTCAACCGTATTCTCAAGCGCCTCTGGTAAATCTGAGAATAGCTCTGCCATTTCATCTTGCGTTTTAAAATAATTCTGCGCAGTGTGCGTTTTAGTACGCCGAGTGTCAGACAGAACTCTTCCTTGGTTAATGCAAACCCTCGCCTCATGAGCACCAAACTCATCCGCACTTAAAAAGCATGCACCATTGGTTGCCACCACTGGCACGTCTTGACTAAGTGCCAATTCAACCATTCGGTTAATAAGCGCTTCTTCATTGGGGCGACCAACTCGCTGGAGTTCAAGGTAAAATCGATCTCCAAACCTACTTTTCCACTGCTTGATAATCCTGTCTGACGCAGCTTTGTCATTTGACATAACTGAGGCATTTAATAGACCATCTAACCCACCAGACAGTACAATTAACCCACTGTTTTTTTCAAACACTTTTTCGGCAGTAAGGTACGGAACACCTTTATCCTGACCATTTAAATAAGCCTCGGAGATCAGTTCGGATAAACCCAAATAACCTTGGTGATTTTGTACCAATAACGTCACTCGGTATGGGTTCTTTGGGTCTGCAGCATCACGGACTAAAATATCCGCTCCTAAAATTGGTTTAACACCAACCGCCAGTGCTGCACGGTAAAATTTCACCGCCGCAAAAAGGTTGCAGTGATCAGTAATAGCGACGGCCGGCATACCTAGCTCAGCTGCACGTTTTACCAATGGTTTGATACGTATAATTCCATCAACCAAAGAATACTCTGAGTGGTTTCTTAGGTGGACATACCTAACATTCGTATTCATGAGAGGAGCTGCTTAACAGGGCTAAAAGTGCGCCTATGAATAACTGCTATCCCATTGTCTTTTAGACATCTCTTATGCGCCACTGTCGGATAGCCTTTATGCGCAGCTAGGCCATAATCAGGGTACAAACAATCTAGAATATGCATATGGTCATCACGGTATACTTTTGCAAGAATGGAGGCTGCAGAAATACAAGCAACAAGATCATCCCCTCCCTTAATACAGGTTCCTTCAACATTAATGTCTGGGTAGTAAATACCATCTACTTGTGCAAAGTCAGCTTGGACCTTCAAGCCATTAAACGCGCGCTCCATAGCTAGTAAGCTTGCCTGCAAAATATTAATGGCATCAATTTCGTCGACCTCTACCCGGCCTATTGAAAAGTCAATGGCTAGTCGCATTATGTCGCCTGAAAGTTTCTGTCGTTTTTTTTCAGTTAATTTTTTAGAATCTCGAAGTCCCTCAATTGGTTTGTGAGGATCTAGAATAACCGCAGCAGCCACAACAGGACCGGCTATACACCCCCGGCCAACTTCATCTAATCCAACAATAAGTTTACTCAACTCGATCTCCGTTGACTGATAACCCCTGATACGATTGTCGCTGCCTGATGGTCTGTATTAAGGGCTAATTGGCCAGCCATTTTAGCAAATTGTTCGGTCATAAGAGCGCTATCTTTTTTATCAGTCATTAGTCGTAAAAGCTCTTCAGCTAATGCACCTGGTGTAGCAGATTCCTGCAAAAACTCCTTCACTAGCGGTTTGTTTGCAATTAAATTTGGCATGGAGACATATCGAGCTTTAAGTAGTTTAAAGTAGCGAATAACCCATGCCGTCAACGTAGATAATTTATACGCGACTACCATCGGTTTTTTCAACAACATCACTTCTAATGTTGCGGTACCTGAAGCAACAAGAACAGTATCTGCAGCAGAGATTGCACTGCTGGATTCCCCGAGAACTATCTCAAGGTCTAATGTGATGCCTGATGAGTGATATATTTCTCTAAACAATTCCTCAGTCGCCTTATCAGCTAAAGGCACTAAAACCTTCAAGCCTTCAAGATGTTCTGAGCAAATTTTAGCTGCTTGGATAAAAATCAAAGCATGACGCTGAATCTCACCTAGACGACTTCCCGGCATAAGAGTAAGCACCGTTGCTGATATTGAAACACCTAAACCTTCCCTAACGTTTAATTGTGTTAGCTTATTAACACTGAGTTTATCGGCAAGCGGATGACCAATAAAGTGTGCGGGTACTGCAGTACCTTTAAAGTACGTTTCTTCAAAAGGAAAAATGCATAACAAAGCATTTAATGAACCGATTAACTTCTTAATTCGTTTAGGGCGCCACGCCCAAACTGTTGGGCTAACATAATGAACAGTTTTGATACCCGCTTGATATCTGTCTCTTATAC
>JAHRWG010000003.1 GCA_019090295.1 Cycloclasticus sp.
AGACCAAGAAAGTCCAAGAAACCCTGCTTAATCGCGGGGTTTCTTGCATCTGGCGTCCCAACTTGTCCATACCAATCTATTGACGCCTCATACCTAATGGGGGGCAACATTAGGGGCAACAAGTCCTATTTAAATTGAGTTGCCCTCATATGTCATTAACCAATATAAAAATAAAGAATGCTAAACCACGTATAAAGCCAGACGGTAGCACGACGACAAAGCCTTACCGTCTCTCAGATGAGAAAGGCTTGTATATTGAAATTGCTCCAAATGGCGGTAAATGGTGGCGATTGAAATACAGAATAGGCGGCAAGGAAAAAAGACTATCATTTGGTGTCTATCCTGATGTTAGTTTGAAAGACGCTAGAGAACGCAGTGATAAATTTTCACTCAATATTTCAACCTTCTAAAAAAAGAAAACGGCCTTATTCCTCGTCCCCACACAAAGTCTAAAAGATCATTTTTTTCGATAGGCCTTTCTTTATTGCCTGCTCCTCTTCATACGGCTTACTAATAGCCTTTTAATGCATCCCCGTACTAATCCATTAACACCCCGCCGCTTTTTTTAATAAAAATGACTGAACTCAAGGTCTTTACATTGTTACTGTTAAAACATTATGTTTTATTTTTCTAATATAGGGCATGGGTGTTAACGGTTGTTGAACTATGTAGGTAGCTTTAAGGTTTAGGTCGTTAAGCACTTTCTATTAGGATTATGTAACACCCCATCTAGGTTTCACTATCCAGTATTTTGAAGGCCTCTCGAGCCTAAAGCATATCGCCAAAGTTATTTTCAATTCTAATGTTTTAAGGGTACACTAAGTTGTAAATAGGAGCGGTAATTTGTATGGATACAATAAATAGTCGTTTTATAAAGCCTACCTTGTAACCAGACCCAGTTACCTTATCAATCACTAATAAAATGCTCAAAATGGATGTGCAAGAACCGCACGCCCTTTAGCTAATACGTTATGTTGATAAATAAAAATAAAAACAACAAGGTGAAGTTATGCAACTCATGTTAGATCTAGAAAAAAAAATAGAAGACCTACCTCTTTTACCCACTATCATCGTTCGTTTACTTGCTTTAGATACAAACGATGATAATTACTTCGAGCATGTACTTGAACTGTCTCAACAAGACCCTACCTTTGCGCTACGAATACTTAGACTAAGCAATTCGGCCATTAATACACCAATCAGCCCAATCACAACACTTAGGCATGCAGTGACAAGACTGGGAGTGAAGTGTGTTGCAGGGTTGGTTACATCTTTATCTGTAGTACGTGTATTCGTTCCAACAAAACAAGGGGAAAAAAACCTTTGGGTGCATTCTATACAAGTTGCTGTGTGTGCAAGAGTTATTGCACGTATGGCAACAAAGTTAAATGTTGACCCAGAACACGCATACATCTGTGGTTTATTACACGATATTGGAAGATTTGTGATGTTTGACAAAGCAAGTGATGACTTGACCTTGCTTGACGAAACAAATTGGGATTCGCCAAAGCAGCTTATTACTAGAGAATATGAATCATTTGGATTCAATCATTCAGAAGTTGGTCTACTTGTTTGTAAAAAATGGGGGTTACCTGAGAGCGTAATTACAGTTGTTGCCAATCATCACACATACACTCTACCTTCCTCATTATCTAGTAATGTAAAGCTTGCCAGTTTGATACGTATCATTCAAATAGCAGATTTCTTTAGTGTATTTATGATGGTAAACCCAGATGCTCTTTCATGGGAACCAAAAGTGTTGGAGAAAATGATAAACGAAAAATGCATCGCCGCTTCAACTTCAACCCCTTCAATATCTGCAAAACAACTTCTAGCTCAAGCTGGCAACATAATAGAAGAGTCAAATGAATTAATATCAGCTTTAGGCATGGGCACATAACGTTTAAGATAAAGTGTGTAAGGCTTTTTCAACATGACTTTTTGAGCAACTTCAGAAATGAGTAATGTTCATAATAATGACTTATAAAATACTTTTTGTACTCTAAGCACCCAAACTACAAAACGGTCAACATAAAACCAACTCTCAGCTGTTAAGTTTATTTTACTTAGGTTAATATTGAGACTCACTTTTCACAAGGAGCAGAAAACAAATGAACACAATGAACACAATACTAAGCGGAGCTTTATTAATGACTGTTTCATCTGCATCGTATGCAGTAGCAGCCGGCGGACCAAATTGCGGCTGGGGAAACTTATTATTTAAAGGCGCTACAGGTATACCTAGTCATGTTGTTGCTGTTACGACTAACGGAACAACAGGTAACAATACTTTTGGCATAACCAGTGGAACAAATGGCTGTGATGCAAGTGGAAAACTGACGTACGGTGGTCGTGACATGGTACAAGTTTCGGCCATTATGGATGAGTTTTCAGAAGATGTTGCAAGAGGGCACGGTGAAGCTTTAGATACAGTCGCTGTTATGATTGGCATTCAGCAAGGTGATCGCGTCGCTTTTTCTAAAGCCTTACATGAAAATTTCACATCGATTTTCACCAGTGAAAATGTAACCGCAGAAGATGCAATGCTTTCAGTTAATGAAATCATGAAATCTAATCGCCAATTAGCAAAATACTCTGTTTAATATTTAGATTTATAAACTTAATTTAGCCCTGTCTCACCTCGAGACAGGGCTTTTTTATATCATGAAAAACATCCCCTTATTCATCACAGCTATTCTCATTGCTTTATCTACAAGCGTTAATGCAAATAATAAAAACTACCTTGATGACTTAATACAACAAGCTGAAGTTCAACAACTATCGACACTAAAAACATGGCTGAGTCTTCTACATTATCGTCAACATGATAGCGCCATATCTCAAAAAGATTTTTTCCTATCGAATGTTGGTAGAACAAACCCAAAAGCCGAATTAGTCGCAACATTAACTGCTTTTTTTGATAATAAATCTCATGAGGACCAGCATGCTCTTTGCCGTTTTGTTGCCAGGCGGCGATGGCTCATAGAGCAGTTAAATATTGAACAAAACAGGCTGCCAACAGTTACATGTAATGCCTATAAAGAGTGGCGTAAAAACGTACCATCATCTAAAGCCACCTTGATTTTCCCCGCATACTATTTAAATAGCCCCTCTTCCATGTTTGGGCACACACTACTGAGGTTAGACCCCGAAAATGGAAAGGATTGGTCAAACTGGTTATCGTATGCTGTGAATTTTGGCGCCACAGTTGATGAAACCGATAATTCAATCATCTACGCATACAAAGGCCTAATGGGGGGTTACCCTGGGAATTTTGCAGTGATGCCATATTTCAAAAAAATCTTAGAGTACTCGCGTATTGAGCGACGCGACATTTGGGAGTACGACCTCAATTTAACACCGGATGAAGTTAGCCGTTTAGTTGAACATTTATGGGAACTAAAAAACGTCACCTTTGATTATTTTTTCTTTACCGAAAATTGCTCTTACCGGTTATTAGAACTATTAGAGGTATCGCGCCCTTCAGTTGAGTTAACTGACGAGTTTTCCATAACGGCTATTCCTGTTGACACGGTTAGAGCTATAGAGCGAGAGGGCATGATAAAAACAGCTGTCTACCGCCCCTCTCGTAGCACAGTATTGCAGTCGAGAATAAGCCAACTGAGTGACAACGAAAAAAGCACCTTAACAAATATCATTAATAGTTCGGATATAACCGTCGACAACTTACTTGCAGGCTTACCTGTCAAGCGACAACTGTTTTTGGCTGAAACAGCTTATAAGCTGATTCGTTTCAGACAAAATAAGTTAGAACGTAATGAAAGTATCGCCAAAAAAAGCTACCAGCTCTTATCGTTAATAAACAAGTACCCTATCGGTTCAAAACACCCAATTTCCGCCCCTATTCAACCTGAAGAAAGTCACTTGTCAGGCCAATGGCTTTTTAAGGTGGGTCAACGCGATAACAAAAGTTATACGGAGTTTGCCTTTCGATCAGCTTTTCACAGCTTAGAAGATAATGAAGTAGGTTTTTTGAGAGGCGCGCAGATTAATATTGGAGAAATTCATATTAGACGTAGCGAGAAAAACACTTTATTCCTTCAGCAGCTTGATATTGCTAATATTTTTTCATTAACACCTAGAACAACATTTTTTAAACCACTTTCTTGGCAAGTTAAAAGTGGCTTGGAAAGAGTTTACAGAGACGGAGAAGATCGCTTGGTCTCACATATATCCGGTGGAGTTGGGTATGCTTGGAATGCTACACCTGATAATTTAGCTTACTCTCTTTTCACAGCTAGGGTTGAAGGTGGGAATAGTTTTAAAACATTCGTTGAACCCGCTCTTGGTGTCACGGCTGGGTTATTAGTTCATTCAACTTTAGGTACGGGGCGACTCGAATTAGCAGGCGAAAAGTTCTCCGGTGGTGATAACGGCATAAAACTGAAATATGATCAAAATATAGTTCTATCCAAAAATACTA
>JAHRWG010000042.1 GCA_019090295.1 Cycloclasticus sp.
AGTTACCCACATTGCTGGCGACATAAAACACCGATTATTTTTAGAGCTACGCCGCAGTGGTTTATCTCTATGGATAAAAATAATCTACGCGACAAAGCCTTAGAAGAAATTAAACGCGTGTCTTGGATCCCTGAGTGGGGCGAGGCGCGAATCAATAGCATGGTTGAAGGTCGCCCAGACTGGTGTATTTCTCGCCAACGTAACTGGGGTGTGCCGATTGCCTTATTTGTTAATAAGGAAACCGGGGACTTACACCCAGAAACCTCATCATTAATTGAGCAAGTTGCACAACGTATTGAAGACGCCGGTATTGAAGCATGGTTTGAACTTGATGCAGCTGAGTTATTAGGCGATGACGCAGGTAATTACACGAAAATAAATGATATTTTAGACGTTTGGTTTGATTCAGGTGTCACGCATTCTTGCGTACTTGATCGACGTGAACAACTGCCATTTCCTGCTGCCATGTACCTCGAAGGGTCTGATCAGCATCGCGGTTGGTTCCAATCATCTTTGCTGACATCGGTGGCAATGAATGGCTGCGCACCGTTTGATTCGGTCTTAACGCACGGTTTTACGGTGGATGCTAAGGGCATGAAAATGTCTAAATCACTCGGCAATGTGGTGGCACCGCAAAAAGTGATTAACTCACTGGGTGCGGATGTATTGCGTCTTTGGGTATCATCTAATGATTACACGGGTGAAATGACGGTCTCAGATGAGATTTTAAAGCGCACCTCAGATGTGTATCGCCGCTTAAGAAATACAGCGCGTTACTTGTTGTCTAACCTAAATGACTTTGATCCAGTAAGCGACTGTGTGCCAGTTGACAAGATGTTGCCATTAGACCGTTGGGCCATTGAGAAAACACGAGCGCTCCAGCAAGAAGTTTTGGCAAATTATGAGCATTACCAGTTCTTACAAGCGCACCAAAAAATCCACCACTTTTGTTCTGTTGATATGGGTAGCTTTTATTTAGATGTGATCAAAGATCGCCAGTACACCTTGCAGCAAAATAGCCTTGCAAGACGCTCATCGCAAACGGCTATGTTTCACATTGCAGAGAGCTTTGTTCGCTTGATTGCGCCGATCATTAGCTATACCGCAGAAGAGATTTGGTTGGCAATGCCTGGTGAACGCGAAGAATCCGTTTTCTTAGCGACAGCTTATGAGGGGCTTCCAGAGTTTGACGGGCAAGGCTCTAATGAGCTTGAGTTTTGGCAGCCGGTGATTGAAACACGTGAGCTGGTCAGTAAGGAACTGGAAAGGGTGAGAGCGGAAGGTTCAATCGGTTCGGGGCTTGATGCAAATGTGACACTGTATTGTGGTGATGCCTTATTCGATAAGCTAAGTACGTTGAAGGACGAGTTGCGCTTTGTATTAATTACCTCGGATGCGCAAGTAAAACCGTTAGCGGATAAAACAGAACAGGCGAGTGCTACCGATAATGATGCTTTGTTTATAGAAGTTATTGCTAGTGAACATGAAAAATGCACCCGTTGTTGGCACCGGCGTGAAGACGTTGGCACAACGCAAGAACACCCAGAACTATGTGGGCGTTGCGTTGAAAATGTTGAAGGAGATGGCGAGCAACGTTCATTTGCTTAGCGCGCGACGATGTTAAAATGGTTATGGTTGTCGCTGGTATTATTTGCTGGCGATCAAGCAAGTAAATTATGGGTGGTGGCAAACTTTGACTTGTATGAGTCAAAAGCATTGCTGCCATCGCTTAATTTTACGTATGTACATAATACGGGGGCAGCTTTTAGCTTTTTAAGCTCAGCCGGTGGTTGGCAGCGTTGGTTTTTTGTGGGTATTGCGCTGGTGGCTAGCATCACGTTAACCATATGGCTGAGTCGACTTAAATCATCAGAACGCTGGATGGCAGTGACTTTATCGTTAATCTTAGGCGGTGCGATTGGAAATTTGTTTGATCGAATCTCTTATGGGTATGTGATTGACTTTATCGATGTCTATTACCAAGCATGGCACTGGCCAGTTTTTAATATTGCTGACTGTGCTATTTCTATTGGGGTGGTCATGATGTTATTCGATACGTTTTTTGGGCAAACAGGCTCAGATTCAAAGTAAGGCTTTAAACCTAGGCCAGTCAAAGCTATCGCCGGGATCGGTTTTTCGCCCAGGTGCGACATCACAATGGCCGACAATATTGTGTGCCACTAGTAATGGGTAATGCTGAATTAGACTTCGACAACAACGGCTGAGTTCATCATATTGCTTGTCGGTATAAGCAAGTTGATCGGTTCCTTCTAGCTCTATGCCTATAGAAAAATCATTGCAGTTTGCCTCACCTTTAAAAGATGATACTCCAGCATGCCAAGCTCGTTCAGCAAAAGGCACGTATTGAGTGACCGTTCCATCACGACGAATTAGCAGGTGAGCTGATACTTTTATTTGGCATATTTCTTTGAAATATGGGTGATGCTTCGGGTCTAGCTGGTTGAGAAAGAAGTCGTCAATGCAAGTACCTCCAAACTGTTCAGGTGGAAGGCTAATACCATGTATGATGATTAGACGGATATCCGCAGGATTTGGGCGACAGTTTTTGTTGGGCGATGCCTTGTATAGCGCATGATCGAGTAAGCCATTTTGCACGTGAACTAATGTTTTTTTCATATGTAAATAACTGAGTACTTGAATCTGTGTTATAGCGCACAACTTTTATGGTGAGCTGACTATACTCTCTTTAATAGTATTGAAAACAGCGTCTTATTAATATGGAAACTGCACGATCCACGGTTGTCCCCATTCGGCAAGTAGACAATAACATGACTATGGACAAGAAAAAACTTATTCACTCGACAGTTAAGGTGCTGGAAGCATACCTTCAGAAGAGCATGGTGATGCATCTGGAAAAAATAGAACAGCAATTATACGATGCTGCTGATGCACAGGCGCTGGATACTGTCTCCTTAGATGTTAAAGTTCTTCACAAAGCCTCACGTTATTTACCATCATTATTCATTGATAGCATATCAAAGAACATATTAAGTTTTTCCGGGGAAATAGACGTCAAGGAAGGAAGCCGTTTTGTTTCGTCTGAAACTGAAGAAGATTGGGCTGAGCTGACGCTATTGGAGCCGGATGAAATTGACGATCATCTACAGTTAGCGGGGTATATTTCAGCATCTGAAAGCAAGTTAAGTAAATTACTGCATGCCTTAAGACGACGTATTGAGTTTGTTGCTAAGGTAGACGAACTTAAAGAAAATAAAAACCCCTTCGGCCCAGCCGTGTTAATGAACACCTATGTAGAGCTAATAAAGGGCGAGTCGTTTTCAAAGGACGCGCAGAATATTCTGCACCAATCTTTTGCGAATATCGTACTGGCTGACTTAGGCGATGCTTTAGAAAGTATTAATGAGTTATTCATAGATGCAGGAGTTTTACCTAAAATTCCTAAAGCGACTATTAAGCGGAGCCATGTGGCGGCTAAAGAAAAAAAACTGAGCAATGAGCCACCAGCGAAAGATTTTTCGAATACGTCACAGCAAGGTTATACCGGCCAAGCTATTCACTCGTCGCAACAAGGGGGGGTGCCTAGCTCAAGTGAGGCAGCCAATACTGCAGTTGTGCAAAATGGCTCTGCGCAAGGCTTTACAATGGAACCAGCCATGTATCATTCGTTGCTTGATATGGCGAAAGCTTACCGTGTGGAGGGGGGTGAAAAGGTGAGTTCCGATGGGTTACAAATTTCGGGCGAGCAGTTAGCAACCAGTGACCTTATTTCAACGTTGACCAATATTCAGAAAACAGATGTCGTGGCTGGTGTTGATCTGCAGGAAAGTGTTCGTTCACAGATTGGTATGAAAATCGAAGTGGGAGGGCAGCGACAGCCTTATGGGGAGCAAGATGACACGCTTATAGATGTTGTGGCTATGTTTTTTGATGTCATCTTACAGGATAGACACTTACCCGATATCGTGCGTGCAATGATTGCTCAGTTGCAAATCCCTATTCTAAAAGTAGCAATGATGGATAAAGATTTTTTTGCAAAAAAGAGCCACCCATCACGGCAGTTTTTGAACGCCTTATCTCATGCAGGTTTAGGTGTGAGTGAAAAGAATGCAAAAATTAAAAGTGCCGTGTTTGAAAAAATGGAGGAACTGGTTGCGCGGGTATTAATGGACTTCGATAACGATGTGGAGATTTTTGCAG
>JAHRWG010000043.1 GCA_019090295.1 Cycloclasticus sp.
CCATTACTCGGTTAATATTTGACACTAGGAATGGTAGGGCTTCATGCACGCCTTCCAATGCTTCACCAGGAAAACCACCTTTCATGTATTTATAGGTTCCCATGCCTAAGAAAACGGCATCATACGTATCAATTAATTGCTGAAAAGGGATATCTTTTCCAATATCTGTTCCTAAAATGAACTCAACACCCATTCCTTCTAAGATTTCACGCCGGTTTTTAACAACACTTTTTTCCAGTTTAAATGAGGGTATACCAAATGTTAACAGCCCTCCGACTTCTGGGTAACGATCGTACACAACGGCTTTAACCCCATTTCTTGCAAGGATATCGGCACAACCTAAGCCAGCAGGACCAGCGCCTATAATGGCAACAGTTTTACCGGTTGCTTTAACGGCAGATAGGTCTGGCCGCCAGCCTTGCTTGAAGGCTTCATCAGAAATGTATTTTTCAATGGAGCCAATACTGACAGCACCAAATTCATCATTCAGCGTACAGGACCCTTCACAGAGTCTATCTTGTGGGCAAATACGCCCACATATTTCTGGTAATGAATTTGTTTTATGTGAGAGTTCGGCCGCTTCGATAATCCTATCTTCTGCCACCAGTTTTAACCAGTCTGGTATGTAGTTATGCACAGGGCATTTCCACTCACAATACGGGTTTCCACAATCTAAGCAACGCCCAGCTTGATCAGCTGCTTGTACCGTATTGTAGTTTCCATATATTTCTTTAAATTCCTGCTTTCTTTTACTCGCAGGAACCTTAACCGGGTCAACCCGTGGTAATTCTACAAATTGAAAATTATTAGCCATGTCTATTCAATACCTATATGCGTTAAGCTGCTTGAGTGCTCAATGAGTCTTGCAATGATTTAAGGTCAGCCGCCTTTGGCACTACCAACCAAAATTTATGAATAAAGTCGGAGAAGTTATCCAATATATCCTGCCCTCTTAAGCTAGCCGTTTGAGCGACATATTCCTCTATTAAACTTCGTAGATAGCTGCTGTGCATAGCCATTGACTCGGTATGCACGCGATGAATTTCTATCAGTTCGTGGTTGTATTGGTCAACAAAACTACGTGACTCATCCAGCACGAAAGCAAAGCCACCGGTCATACCGGCACCAAAGTTAATGCCTGTTTCACCCAGCACTGCAACAACACCACCGGTCATATACTCACAACCATGATCACCAATGCCTTCTACAATCGCTTGTGCACCCGAGTTACGAACAGCAAATCGTTCACCTGCTAACCCTTCTGCAAATAATTTACCGCCCGTTGCACCATATAAACATGTATTGCCCATAATGGTCGTTTCATGGCTATTAAACACACTGCCTTTTGGCTTTTTAAGGACTATTTTACCGCCGGCCATACCCTTACCAACGTAATCGTTAGCATCGCCTTCTAAGGTTAGGTTTAGACCACCTGCGTTCCAAACGCCAAAACTTTGCCCAGCTGAACCTGTGAAGTTAACCTCTATTGGTGCGTCTGACATCCCATTATTACCATAACGTTTAGCCACTTCGCCTGATAAACGTGCCCCTATGGAGCGGTCAATATTGCAAATATCATAACTAAAGCTACCACCTTTTTTTGCCTCAATGCTTGGTAAGATCTCGGCGACCATTTTTTCAGCATATTCTGCATTATCAAACGGTACATTTTGTGGTGTTACACAATGTTGCACTTTCTCAGCATTGCCTGGTATCGGTTCTAAAATGGGTAATAAATTAAGGCCCTGTTGTTTCTCTGTACTACCTTCAATTTGTTCCAGCAAATCTGTTCGACCAACAATATCCTCCAATTTGGAGAAGCCTAACTTTGCCAGCCATTCACGAACTTCTTGGGCAATGAAGCGGAAGTAGTTCATCACGTACTCAACTTCCCCATGATAGTGCTTCATGCGAAGAATCTTATCTTGGGTTGCGATGCCTGTCGCACAGTTATTTAGGTGGCAGATTCGTAAATAACGACAACCCATTGCAATCATTGGCCCAGTACCAAAACCGAAACTCTCGGCACCTAGCAGAGCCGCTTTGATAACATCTAAGCCTGTTTTTAAGCCACCATCTGTTTGTAAGCGAACTTTACTGCGCAAGTCATTGGCCAGTAAAATTTGATGCGTTTCAGCCAGACCCAGTTCCCAAGGAGCACCGGCATAACGGACAGATGTCAACGGGCTTGCGCCTGTTCCACCATCATAGCCAGCAATGGTAATTAAATCGGCATAGCACTTTGCAACACCTGCAGCAATCGTCCCAACACCTGCTTCTGATACTAGTTTGACCGATACCAGTGCATTTGGGTTAACTTGTTTCAAGTCAAATATCAATTGCGCCAAATCTTCAATTGAATAGATATCGTGGTGCGGTGGTGGTGAAATAAGTGCAACGCCTGGTTTTGAATAGCGCAGCGTTGCTATCATATGATTCACTTTATCACCCGGTAACTGTCCACCTTCACCAGGTTTTGCTCCTTGAGCAACTTTAATCTGAAGCACATCGGCATTTACAAGGTAATGCGGTGTCACCCCAAAGCGGCCAGACGCAATTTGTTTAATTCTTGATAGTTTTTCGGTACCAAAACGCGCGGGGTCTTCACCACCCTCACCTGAGTTAGAACGGCCACCTAATCGATTCATTGCAATAGCCAATGTTTCATGTGCTTCTGGAGAAAGTGCTCCCAATGACATTGCAGCGGTATCAAACCTTGAGTATAAACCCTCTGCTGGCTCCACTTGATCAATTGAAATGGCTTTGTCAGTCTCCAATTTCAAGCGGAACATATCTCGCATAGATGATGCAGGCCGGTTGTTTACATGGTCGGCATAAGTGCGGTAACGGCTAATATCACCTGAACGAACCGCTTGCTGTAACGCATTAACAACATCGGGGTTATACGCGTGGTATTCACCACCATGCACATACTTTAATAAACCGCCTTGCTCTGTTTGCTTGCGTGGGTTCCACGCCAACTGAGAAAGCTCTTTTAGTTCATCTTCTAATTGGCTATAACCTGCACCTTCAATACGGCTAGTTGTTCCTTTGAAGCAGGCTGTGACCACTTCATTTTTTAGTCCCACAATTTCAAATAATTGTGAACCACGGTAGCTTGCTATCGTGGAGATTCCCATTTTTGATAGAATTTTGTATAGGCCTTTATTAATGCCTCGGCGGTAGTTTTGCGAGAGAGCCGTTTCTTCAATTTCTTTAATATCTCCAGTTTCTAGCATATCGCTTAATGCTTCTAATGCAAGATATGGGCAAACGGCTGTTGCTCCGTAGCCAATGAGTGCTGCAAATTGATGAGGGTCACGAACCGTTGCTGACTCTACAACTATATTTGCATCACATCGCACGCCAACTTTAACTAAATGATGATGCACCGCACCTGTTGCTAATAAAGCATGAACGGGCAGCAATTCTTTTGTTAGCCCTCGATCACTTAAAACAATGACAACATAGCCATTATTAACGGCAGTTTCTACTTGTTGTGAAATATCCTTAATGGCCTCTTCTAGGTTTAATTGGCTTGGGTCGTATAGCAAACTTATAATTGTGCTCTTATACGATTCATCCTTAACGGCCAACAATGCAGCCATTTTGGCAGCAGATAATACGGGTGAGTCTACCTCTAGGCGATGCGCATGATCAGCCAGCTCTTCAAACAAATTCTTTTCTTTGCCAAAGGCTGTCATTAGTGACATGACGACCTGCTCACGCAAAGGGTCAATCGGTGGATTTGTTACCTGGGCAAACTGCTGCCTAAAGTAATCATAAGGGCTACGTATCTTTTGAGATAGCACAGGCATTGGTATGTCATCACCCATGGAGCCTATTGCTTCTTGCCCGGCCTTTGCCAACACCTTAAGTACTTGCTCACGTTCTTCAAACGTTAATTGGAATTGCTTCTCATAAATGCCTAGCTCATCTTTTCCAAACCGCGCTAGCGACAGTGGGTCATTATTCTTTGATGTACTTAATTTTTGGGTATGCTCTGCTAACCACGCTTTATAGGGCTGACGAGATTTAAGTCGCTCATCAATATCCTTTGGCTCTATTAGTTTGCCTTCTTGTGTATCAACCGCCAGCATTTCACCAGGTTTTAAACGACCTTTTTTAATAACATCCTCTGGCTTATAATCATATACACCCACTTCAGAAGCCAAGGTGATATGACGGTCTTTAGTGATAACATAACGCGCTGGACGCAAACCGTTTCGGTCCAAGCAACAAGCGACATGGCGACCATCGGTTAATACAATTGCTGCCGGTCCATCCCAAGGTTCCATATGCATAGATGAGTACTCATAAAATGCACGTAAGTCTGGGTCCATGGTATGTACATTTTGCCAAGCAGGTGGCACCAATAGGCGCATCACGCGGAAAATATCCATGCCGCCAGCAATTAAACCATCGACCATGTTATCCATACTGTTGGAATCCGACCCTGATGAGGATACCCACGGCCTAATATCATCCATGTTCGGAATCAACGGTGTTTCAAAGGTGTAGCTTCGAGCTTGCGCCCAATTCCTATTCCCTTGAATGGTATTAATTTCACCGTTATGAGCAAGAAATCTAAACGGTTGCGCTAACCGCCACTGAGGAAATGTATTAGTTGCAAATCTCTGGTGGAACACACATTGCGAACTTTCAAGTGTTTCATCGCCTAAATCTGGATAAAAAACAGATAGGTTTTCAGGCATAACCAAGCCTTTATATGAGATAACATTTGATGCCAAACTGGCCACATAAAACACCTCGTCGTCTTTTTCTATGGCTTTCTCAGCCCGACGCCTAGCAATATATAAGTGGCGATCAAGTGTGCTTGAATCCATGCCATCCGCAGCATCCACATAAATTTGTTCAATGCTTGGTAGCGTCGCTAATGATTGCGCTCCACAAGCGTCTGTGTTCGTCGGAACAGTTCGCCAAGTTAGAACGGTTAAACCTTCTTTTTCTATTTCTTTAACTAAAGTGGCTTTTGCTTTTAACGCTTTAGCCTCCTCTCTATGAAGAAAAACCATACCTACAGCAAATACTGGAGCCGGTGTTACGCCTAATGTTTCAGCTTTTGCGCGCAAAAACGTCTCAGGTGTTTTTAATAGTAAACCACAGCCATCACCGGATTTTCCATCAGCCGCTACGGCGCCTCGATGTGTTAAACGAGCCAGTGAGTCTATTGATGTCTTGACGAGCCAGTGACTTGGTTTATTATCAATGTGCGCAATAAGTCCAAATCCGCAGCTATCTTTCTCAAATGCAGGGTTATATAGTCCTGCTTGTGGAATAGAGGTTTGTTTCACTCGGCTTACCTATAATGTTCTAAAAAAGGGGGGACTTGTTAAACGCAAGTCGGCCAAGGATTATATCAATCCTATCGCTTTTTTTCAATTTGAAAAATCTTAGCCGCCTACCTAAACCTGCTAATAACTCCTTTCTTCTGTGAAAAAATTAACAGCAAAACTTATTTCGTAGAAATATCTGCTTGCAAACTTGAGAAGGTCCGAACCCAAGGTGTCACCCTGAGACTTGTGATCGCCGGCTGCTTAGCTGCGTCTATTGCTGCTGCTTTATCGGCATAATCGCCATATACGACAACATACCAGTTTTCGTGATGCCGCTTGGATTGCATGTACATTAAGTTCTTTAGCTGAGCATTTTTAATCAGATATTTTTCAGCTGCTTGTTTTGTTGAAACACCTATTAATTGCAACGTGTAGTGGTCTCCATTCATGCCTTTAAGGATTTCGTGATTACGCGCCAACAAGTTCAGAGGCGAATGAGCGGTACTTTGCTGCCCTTCACCCGTATTGTTAGAATGCACCTTCTTAGTTAAATTTAGTTTTTTTATGCTGGCTTCAGGTGTCTTCTGAATAGGTTCCATGGGTTTCTTTAGTACCACCGGCATTTCTAGAGCTGGTTCCTTTGCTGGTTCCTTTGCTGGTTCCTTTGCTGGTTCCTTTGCTGGTTCCTTTGCTGGTTCCTTTGCTGGTTCCTTTGCTGTTTCCTTTGC
>JAHRWG010000044.1 GCA_019090295.1 Cycloclasticus sp.
ACCGATTGTTATTTTACAGTTTTATGATCGCATTATACCAACAGAGGCGATGGATACTTTTTTAGTGTTGATGCTTGGTATGTTGTTGGTTATCGTGCTGGACTGTATTCTCAAAACGTTACGCTCTGCTGTTTTAAGTTGGGATAGCGCTAAATTTGATCATGTGGCAAGTTTGGATGCGATGGACCTGATTTTACATTCGGACACGCTAAATTTCGATACAAAACCTGCCGGTTATTATATTGATAAAATTCAAGCACTAGAAAAGATTCAGGAGTTTTACTCTGGTCAGTCAATCTTGCTGTTGATTGATCTTCCTTTTGTCTTGGTTTATTTGATATTAATAGTGGTGATTGCAGGGCCGCTTATTGGTGTGCCTGTTGGGTTATTAGTACTTTTTTGCTTTATTTCTATTATCGCCGGTAAAAAGCTTCATCACGCTTTGATGGAGCAATCTAAAATGGAAGACCGTAAACGAAACTTTGTGATTGAAATACTTCAAGGTATTCATACGGTTAAAGCCTTAGCAATGGAATCATTTATGCAGCGGCGCTATGAAAAGCTCCAATTGCAATCAGCTGAAAGCGTTTATGAATTAAGCCGTTTGAACAGTATCGTCCAGGGTATTGGGGCAACATTTTCCCAGTTAGCTATTGTTAGCTTCGTTGGTTTTGGGAGCCTTTATGTGGTCTCAGGGGAGTTAACAGTGGGTGCTTTAGCAGCAGGGACGATGTTAACGAGTAGGGTGCTACAGCCAGGTTTGCGTGCTATGGCTGTATGGGTTCAGTTTCAGTCAGTGCGATTAGCGCTGCAAAAAGTGAATGAATTGTTTACTTTGCACCGAGAAGAATCTGGTGAGCTCAGTAAAAATGAGCAGCTAGAGGGGAATATTGAATTAACAGACGTCTGTTTTAAATACCCGGGTAAAAAAACGAACCTTATTGATCAGTTATCACTATCAATAAAACCCGGTGAAGCGGTTGGGATTACTGGTCGTAATGGGGTTGGGAAAAGCACATTAATTGATTTGATGTCAGGCTTCCTTCAACCGAGTGAAGGTTTGGTAGAAATGGATGGTGAAGCATTGACTCACTTTAATGCGGAGTACCTGCGTTCTCAAATTGGTATTATCCCTCAGCACGGTGTGCTTTTCGAAGGAACTGTTTTAGAGAATATGACGCTTTATCGTGAAGGAAAAGCGATAGAGCAAGCAATAGAAATTTCTAAAGTTTTGGGCTTGAATGATATTATTTCTAAACTGCCAAATGGATTAGATACTCATATTGGAGGAGCATCTAAGGATAGTTTGCCCGAGGGTGTTAAACAAAAAATAGTGATGGTTCGATCCTTAGTCGGTTACCCTAAAGTTATTTTCTTAGATGATGCAAATGCCAATTTTGATTTAAAAAATGATCAAAAGTTGGCGGAAATTCTTACAAAACTGAAGGGGCGTCGTACGATGGTTGTCATTTCGCATCGACCTTCTTTCTTACGCTTATGTGATAGGCAGCTTGAATTAAAATCAGGCAAGTTAAGGGATTATAAGTTGCCAAGTTACCCAGACAAAAATTTGCAACCTAATTCAGGTGCCGTTAAGTCTAAGGTAGCTCCTTAATATGAGTACTGTAAAAAAGAATGATTTTTCGGAAAGTTTTTCTGAGGCTTTGCGTGATAATAAGCTTGATAGTTTTTCTGCCGGTTCGCCTTACGCAGCCTCTATTTACCCTCTATTAAAAGCATTAGGCTGGAAGAACATAAGACGTGAGTTAATAGAATCTTTGCCGCATTTTGCAGAAGGGATTGATTTGGTTGATGTGCGAAATATATTGGTGAATATGGGGTACGAGAGTGCACCCATGCGGGTCAGTGTGAATGCGCTTAAGGCTGAGTTATATCCTGCCTTATATGTTGCCGAAGATAAGAGTGTTTTCGTGCTTATCGACAGACGTGGTGATGAAATTGATTATTTTGACTGTCATAAAGAAGAGGCTAAAACGGTCAATGTATCAAGTTTGGATGTCAAAGGAACTGCCTATTTGTTTACAGACAGTTCAGTGCAAACAAAAGCAGGGGTAGAGGGTAATATCTCATCATCTTGGTTTGGTAACATGGTGCATAGATTTAGAAAGCTTCTTTTGCACCTTTTTGCAATGACGTTTGTTATCAATCTAGTTGCTTTGTTTGTGCCGTTATTTATTATGCTAATTTATGACAAGGTGATTGGTGCAAAGTCACTGGATAGCTTACCGCTTTTAGTATCAGGGGTCGCTATTCTAATTTTGGCTGACTTGGTGATGCGGTATTTCCGGTCAACCATCATGGGTGCAGTTGCTGGTCGTATGGATTATTTAATTGGGGCTGAAACATTTAAACAGCTTTTGTTTTTACCACCTATATATACGGAAAGGTCTACAGTCACTGCTCAGTTATCGCGTTTGAAGCAATTTGAGTCAGTACGGGATTTTTTTACCGGCCCTAACGCGTCTATTGTCATGGAGCTGCCCTTCGTCTTAATGTTTCTGGTAGTCATTGGTTTTTTAGCGGGTCCGATTGCTTTGGTCCCGTTGTTGATGGTTGTTGCATACGTTGTTTTTGGTTGGCTTCTAAGGCCTAGTCTCGATAAAAAAGTTATGCGCTCGGGTAAGGCGAGAAGTCAGCGCCAAGGCATGTTAATCCAGACTTTTGAAGGGCGAAAAGAGATAAAAGCTATTGGTAATGAAATGATTTGGCAGGGAAAGTTTAGAGAGCTTTCAGGTGAAGCAATAACGTCAAGTTATCAAACGTTTATTACCAACTCATTAATGACTAATTTATCTCAATCGATAATGACCCTAACAGGGTTGGTTGTCTTAGCTTTGGGTGCGATCAGCGTGATGGAAGGGACCATGACGATAGGTGCTTTGATTGCGACGATGGCCTTAGTTTGGCGAGCTTTATCACCTTTGCAAGGCGCTTTTCTTTCGGTCTCAAAGTTTCAGCAAACTATTTTGGCCATTAAGCAAATTGATCAGCTAATGCGGTTAAAGGTAGAGCAAAAAGGTGCCTTTTCTGGTTTGATGTCTAAAGAGCTTTTTACGTCGTTTAGTGTCGATAGAGCTAGTTTTCGGTATGCGCCAGACCAAGACCCCGTATTGCTAGGTGTTTCCTTCGAAGCTAAACCAGGAGAAATGGTGGCGATTGCAGGGTACACCTGTCTCTTATACACATCTGACGCTGCCGACGA
>JAHRWG010000045.1 GCA_019090295.1 Cycloclasticus sp.
ATTGTTCAAGAATCTGTAGAGCATGCTATGAAGTTAGTCGGTTTACCTATTCAATTTAACGGCCTAAGACCACCCTTAAAAAATGAAGCACCAAGCCTTGGCGCTGATAATGACACCTATAAATTAAAAAGAGACGATAAATAATGAGTGAAATTGGAATCCCTCTCGGCAATGATTATCAAGATATTCGTGATGCCGTCGATAAAATTTGTGCCGATTTCCCCGGTGAATATTGGCAAAAACTGGATAAGGAAAGTGAGTATCCTGAAGCATTTGTTAATGCGTTAACCGAGTCGGGTTTCCTCTCCGCACTTATTCCAGAAGAGTATGGCGGTGTTGGTTTACCGTTACGAGCTGCTGCAGTTATTATGGAGACGATTCATGCGTCTGGTGGCTCAGCGTCTGCCTGTCATGCCCAAATGTATATTATGGGTGCTTTATTACGCCACGGTAGCGAAGAGCAAAAGCAGCAATACTTACCTAAAATTGCATCTGGCGAACTTCGCCTTCAAGCATTTGGTGTAACAGAGCCAACCTCTGGCTCAGACACCACAAAATTGCGAACAAAAGCCGTTAAAAAAGGTGATAAATACATCGTTAATGGGCAAAAGGTTTGGACCAGTCGGGCTTTTCAATCTGACTTAATGTTACTCCTCGCTCGAACAACGCCTTTAGATGAAGTGGCTAAACCAACGGATGGCTTGTCTATTTTCTTGGTCGATATGCGAGAAGTGGTCGGAAACGGTATGGAAATTCGGGCAATTGATGCCATGATTAACCATAATACGACTGAAGTTTTTTTCGATAATATGGAAATACCTGCATCTGCCTTAATTGGTGAGGAGGGTAAAGGCTTCCGCTATGTGATGAGCGGCATGAACGCAGAAAGAATTATTATTGCGGGTGAGAGCTTAGGGGATGCACGCTTTTTTATTGAACGAGCCACTGCCTATGCCAATGAGCGGAAAATATTTGGTGGCCCAATAGCGAAAAACCAGGGTATCCAATTTCCTATAGCACGTGCTTATGCGCAAACTGAAGCGGCTGAGATGATGGCACGCAAAGCAGCCGCATTATTTGATGCTGGAGAACCTTGTGGCGCCGAGGCTAATATGGCCAAAATGCTCTGTTCTGAAGCTGCGTGGGCTGCGGGTGAAATGTGTATGCAAACGCATGGTGGTTTTGCCTTTGCCTGTGAGTATGATATTGAACGGAAATGGCGAGAAGCACGATTATATTTGATCGCCCCTATTTCAACTAATATGATTTTGAGCTTTATTGGCCAGCATGTTTTAGGCATGCCAAAATCGTATTAATCACTATAAATATCAACTTATATTAAGGTTTTATTGTGAAGACATTAAATTTTAAACCTGTCATTACCTCTGAAAAAGAAAACAACCTACGTCAGGAGGTTCGCGACTTTCTCAAAGAACATGGCAAAATAAAAGATGCTGAGGTAATTGATTCTTGGTCAGTCTGTGACCCTGAATTTAGCCGAGCCTTGGCCCAAAAAGGTTGGTTGGGCATGACGTGGCCAGCTGAGTACGGCGGAGGCAATCAAAGCTACTTAGAACGCTACGTTATGATTGAGGAGCTATTAGCAGCTGGTGCACCTGTAGGCGCTCATTGGGTTGCTGATCGGCAAAGTGGCCCTCTTTTATTACGTTTTGGTACCGATGAGCAGCGAACACATTTTTTACCTAAAATTATTGCTGGTGAATGTTTTTTTGCGATAGGCATGAGCGAACCTAATAGTGGCTCAGACCTTGCGTCTATCAAAACACGCGCTGAAAAAGTGGATGGTGGCTGGTTAATTAATGGCTCAAAAATATGGACAAGCTGGGCACACGTTTGTCATCAGATGATTACGTTATGTCGTACTGCGCCAGAAACAAAAGACAGGCATGCGGGTTTAAGTCAGCTTATTGTTGATTTAAAACAAACCGGCATTACTATTCGCCCGATTGAGAATTTGGCGGGTGATAAGCATTTTAATGAAATTTTCTTTGATGATGTGTTCGTGCCGGATAATCGACTTATTGGAAGCGTTGGTGAAGGCTGGAGTCAAGTGATGGCTGAGTTAGCCTTTGAGCGAAGTGGCCCAGAACGTTTTCTAAGCAGCTACCAACTATTAGAAGCAGCCATTAAACAGTTGCGTAAAAATGGTATTACTCATCATGCAAAAATGGTTATCGGTGAATATACTGCGCGTTTAATGGTGTTAAGGCAAATGTCGCTATCCGTTGCTAAGCAGTTGCAAGAAGGAAAACTACCCGTTAATGAGGCCTCTGTCGTTAAAGATTTAGGTACCTCATTTGAACAAGACTTGCCCGATGCTATTCGACTGATTATTAACAGTGAGCCTAGGCCAAGCGAAGGCGAGGGCATAGAGCGTTTATTGTCCGATGCTATCTTAAAGTCGCCCGCATTTTCTTTAAGGGGCGGTACACGAGAAATTTTACGCGGCATTATTGCACGAGGCTTAGGTTTACGATGAGTGATTTAGTACAGATGGTAGAAGAGTCAGCGACTCGCTTATTCGGTAGCTTTGTTGAAACACAGGCCACTGAGTTGATGGAAGCCGGTGACTTCCCTCAAGCAATATGGGATGATTTTGTAGCCGATGGTTGGCTAAAAACCATGTTACCGGAAGAAAAAGAGGGAACAGGGCTCGGCTTAGAAGGGGGATATTTGTTAATGCGCTTGGCTGGCTACTACGCAACACCGCTGCCTATTACTGAGTCTCTTATGGCTTTTTATTTGGCAGCAGAGGCCGGTATAGATTTACCCAATGGCGTATTTGTCCCTGTTTTTTTAACTGAGGACACCACTCAGAGCAGCACATTAACCATTAAGAATATCCCATGGGCACGCCATGCAGAAGGCCTTATCATTATACGACCTGCTCAAACTGGCTTAGCAGTTAGCTTGGTGGCTAAAGGCTTGTATAACTGCCAACCTGGCCACAATATGGCGGGCGAACCAAGAGATGAAGTTTCTTTAGACCCCTCTCATCTTCAACAGAGCAGTCCTTTAACAGGGGTTGATATGGCTAAATTGGAAAGTTGGATGGCCTTGGCGCGAGCTTCTCAAATGGCAGGCGCATTAAAAAGTGTTCTTGAAAGAACCGTAGAGTATGCCAATGAACGGTCTCAATTTGGTCGTCAAATTGGTAAATTTCAGGCCGTTCAGCAACAGTTGGCGGTACAGGCTGAATTAACCAGTGCATCTATCTGTGCTGTTGATGCAGCGATTCAACATTTATCAACCGAGCAAGAGTTGGAGCTAATTGCCTGTGCCAAAATTACCACAGGTGAATCAGCCGGTTATGCCGCTAAAACATCACATGCAGTTCATGCTGCCATTGGTTTTACACAAGAGTACCCTCTACAGTTAAGCACTCGCCGTTTATGGTCATGGCGTGATGAATTTGGTAATGAGGCAAACTGGTCTGCTCGACTTGGCCAACAATGTATTGACTTAACCACCGATGGTTTATGGAGTTGGCTAACAACTCAAACTAGTTAACAAAGG
>JAHRWG010000046.1 GCA_019090295.1 Cycloclasticus sp.
CTGGCGTGTAAAAGGCTTTGAAGAGTTCAAAGCAATGCAAAGCCACTTAAAAGAAAATGGTGTGGACTTTCGTGTAGCATCAGAAGATGAGTGTGAAGAGCGCCACGTAATGGGCTTGTTGAAACTAGAAGATCCATCAGGCAACCCAACAGAAATCTTTTACAGCCCTCAGGTTGATTGCATGAAGCCTTTCCACCCAGGCCGACGGATGCATGGCAAATTCTTGACAGGTGATCAAGGTATTGGTCATTTCATTATTCGATCTGTAGATGATGAAGCTACCTATAATTTTTATTCAATGCTAGGGCTTGTCGGCTCTGCAGAATATAAACTAAAGTTACCGAATGGCATGGTCGCTAAGCCAATCTTTATGCATTGTAATGACCGTCAGCACTCATTGGCTTTTGGTCTGGGCCCAATGGATAAAAGAATTAACCATTTAATGCTGGAATATACAGAATTAGATGACTTAGGGTTGTCACATGATGTTGTTCGCGAACAAGACATTGATGTTGCGATTAAGTTAGGTAAGCACTCTAATGATCAAGCGTACACATTTTACATGGCAACACCATCGGGCTGGTTGTTAGAGCTTGGACATGGTGCGCGTAAAGCAATGCGTCAGCAAGAGTACTATACAGGCGATATTTTTGGGCATGGTACAGAAGCAAAAGGCTATGGAATGGATGTAGAAATGTAGCTTGAAAAAGCCATCATTTGAAAAGGGGCGCTAATACAGCGCCCCTTTTTTATGGGTGTCTCTATGCGTTTAAAAGGGTGTCACAAATCCGTTGAAAGGCAGGGGTTAGCATATCTCTAAATTTCTCATCAATATCAACATCAATCATGGCTTGCTTCATGCAGTTCATCCATGCATCAGATGCGGCTTGGTCAATGACAAACGGTTTATGTTGTTTAGTGATACATGGGCTGCCGTGCTTAGCAACAAACAATGGTGGGCCACCTAACCAACCGGATAAATACTCAAATAAGCCAGCACGAATAGCGGATAAGTCTTCCTTATGCATGGCGCGAACAGTCTTAGCTTGCTCGTCTGAATCCATGATGTCATAGAAGCGGTTAACCAGCTTTCGAAGGCCTTCTTCACCGCCAATCCAATCGTACATAGTTGTTTGTTGATTTGTCTCTGCCATTGCTATTCCTGCTATTTATTAAAGTAATTGTAAGCGGTCACCATCTCATTTCAGTGTGATAAATGCCATGATTAATGTCATATTTATAAAAATAGACGGGGAGTTTAGGTGTTGTTATTTACACGTAATGTTAATAAAGTAGAGTTTAAACTAATAAAAAAGGATATGTGTTGAATATAAAAGAACCAATGCCAGATGAGAGGGGATATTTCGGTGAGTTTGGAGGGCAAATTATACCGCCAGAATTAAAGCTCATCATGGATGAGATAAAAGATGCTTACCTTGATATTTCAAAAACGCAGGCATTTAAAGATGAGTTGAATGACCTTTATACGCATTATGTTGGCCGACCCAGCCCAGTATTCTATGCAAAACGCCTGAGTGAGAAACTTGGCGGTGCGAAGATTTTTTTAAAGCGAGAAGATCTTAACCACACAGGGGCACACAAAATAAATCACTGTTTAGGTGAGGCTCTACTCGCAAGGCATATGGGTAAGACCAAAGTGATAGCAGAAACAGGTGCTGGGCAGCATGGCGTTGCGCTCGCAACGGCCTGTGCTTTAGTCGGGTTAAACTGCGAAATTCATATGGGTGAAGTAGACATTGAGAAAGAGCACCCTAATGTAACAAAAATGAAAATTTTAGGGTGTACCCTAGTGCCTGTTTCTCGCGGCACACGAACACTTAAAGATGCTGTTGATAGTGCATTTGAAGAATACCTAAAGGATCCAAAGAACTTTATATACGCCATAGGTTCGGTCGTGGGGCCACATCCTTTTCCAATGATGGTTAGAGATTTTCAAAGTATCGTGGGTAAAGAATCACGGCAGCAATTTATTGAGCAGCAAGGCGGTTTGCCTGAGGTTGTTGTTGCGTGCGTGGGCGGCGGGTCAAATGCCATCGGTATGTTCGATGCCTTTTTGGATGATGAGTCAGTAAAACTAGTAGGTGTCGAGCCCGCTGGGAAGGGTTTAGATACGCCATGTCATGCGGCGTCGATGAGTAAAGGCGTGAAAGGGTCACTGCATGGATTTGAGTGCTATAGCTTACAAGATGAGTCTGGTGAACCTTTGCCAGTGTACTCTATCGCATCCGGTTTAGATTATCCTGGTGTGGGCCCACAGCATTGCTTACTAAAAGACATGGGCTTAGCTGATTACGAGGCCATTGATGATAAGGAGTGCCTAGATGCATTTATGACATTATCCAGAGTAGAGGGTATTATTCCGGCGCTAGAAAGTGCTCATGCGGTGGCTTATGCGATGAAAATAGCACCAACGATGTCGGCAAATCAGTCAATATTGGTGAACTTATCGGGAAGGGGTGACAAGGATGCTGATTTTGTAGCAGAAACGCTAGGCCTTTAGTAGGGTAATTCTAGAGCATTGCAAAGGTAGTCCATGAGATCACTAGCCACTTGGTAGCGTTGATAGACGGTGGTTAAAAAATTAGGGTCTAGTACGTCAGCCCGGTTAATAGGGTGTATGGCAATAAAGTCTTTACGCCTTAAGTCGTTAATCATAGGGTGGTCTTTGGCATAGCCGCGTGGGTAGGTCTTAAGTATGTCGCCAGAGAGTGTAAACAACCGTTTAAAGGTAGCATCGCTGGTAATGCTTTTCCAAGCGCGCGGATTGTCACTAATCATTTCTCGAATTTGGCTTAAGGGTTTACTGCTAGGTCTCCAGATACCTGCGGCTATAAAGCAGTCGTTAGGGCTAATATGCACATAAAACCCTGGCGCATGGATGTCTTTTCCAGCCAGGTGTCTAAACTGAATGCCAATATTTGTTTTATATGGCGTTTTGTCTTTACTGAATCGTGCATCCCGATAAATGCGCATTAATGAGCCCCCTGTTTTTTTTGCAACAGCCGTAAAATGTGGGGATAGGCTTTCAATGTGCGGTTGCATCGCATTAATGAAATCAAGGGCTGGTGAGCGTATAAACTGCTCGTAATCAGGTTTATGCTCATTAAACCATGGCCGGTTATTGTTAGCATTTAGCTGCTCTAAAAATTTGAAAGTACTGTCTGTAAAGAAGGGTAGCGGCATTGAAGACCCCAAAAGTGATTAAAAGCATCGTTGATTTATTATGGTAGATATAATAGGCTATAAGCAATATATATTGCTAAATTAAGGGGTAAAAACTTGAGTGGTCATAAAGTCAAAATAAGTGGGCAAGAAATTGAGTTCAATTGTGAAGAAGGCGATACGCTTCTCCGTGCAGGCTTACGTGCAGGCTTAGGTTTGCCGTATGAGTGCAACTCAGGCGGTTGTGGTGCATGTAAAGTGGAAGTGCTTGAAGGTGA
Source organism: Cycloclasticus sp. (assembly GCA_019090295.1). Lineage (GTDB taxonomy): Bacteria > Pseudomonadota > Gammaproteobacteria > Methylococcales > Cycloclasticaceae > Cycloclasticus. Next base: position 3,462 of record JAHRWG010000046.1, read on the forward strand.
CGTAGATGACCTTTGGGAAGGCGCTCCTGGACTGTCACCCCGTGACATTAAGAAAGGTAGAGTGCTCAGCTGTCAGTGCATACCAACGACAGACTGCGAAATAAAAGTTCGTTTAAATGATAAGGCTGTTAGCGTTCATACACCTGTTAAAGCAGCAGCAACCTTATACCAAATTAATCAACTAACGGATGATATGGCCGAGTTCTGTTTTAAAACAGATAATGCTGCAACATTTGAAGCAGGGCAGTTTGCCTTATTAGACTTCCCGGGTATTGTGGGTTCGCGCGGCTACTCTATGTGCAATTTACCGAATGACCAAGGTGAGTGGCACTTTATTATTAAAAAAATGCCGGGTGGAAGTGCAACTACAAAGTTATTTGAAGACTATAAAGTCGGTGATGAAATTGTGATTGATGGGCCATATGGTCTGGCTTACTTACGACCAGAAATTCCACGCAGTATTGTTTGTGTGGGCGGTGGCTCCGGGTTATCACCAGAAATGTCTATTGTAAAAGCGGCGTCTAAAGACCCCCGCTTTGATGACCGCGAGGTTTATTTGTTTTATGGCGGTCGTACACCGAAAGACATCTGTACAACTGGGCTTATCGATGCAGATGAAGATATGAAGGCAAAGGTGAAAAACTTTAATGCGGTATCTGATGCTGAAGCTGCCGAGGCTCAAGGCTGGGATGGCGCGGTTGGCTTTATTCATGAATTGGTTGCCAAAACCCTGGGCGACACATTGGCTGAGCATGAGTTTTATTTCTGTGGACCACCACCGATGACAGACGCTTTAACAAAAATGCTAGTGACGGAATACAAGGTTCCCATTGAGCAAATTAACTACGATCGTTTTTATTAAAATACGACTAACATAAACCAAAAGAAGAGAAGTCTATGAGTGATTTAATTACCTTATGTAAAACTGAAGATGTTAAAGATGAAGCGCCAGTATCTGTGACACCTGACGGTTTCCCAGCCCTTGCTGTTTACTTGTTTGAAGATGAATACTTTGTAACAGACAATTTATGCACCCATGGGATGGCAATGCTAACAGATGGTTACCAAGACGGTGATGAAGTTGAGTGCCCATTTCATGGTGGAGCGTTTTCTATTAAAACGGGTGAGCCAACATCGTTTCCTTGTCAAATTGCAGTGAAAACATACCCAGTTACTTTAGTGGATGGAAATGTTTGCATCCCGGCTGCATAACCCCATAAACCTGACTTAAGAGCAAAGAAAATGTCTGATAACATTGATTTTTATTTTGATATGATGAGCCCATTTAGTTACTTGGCTCATACCCAGCTACCTAAATTAGCTCGTCAATATGGCTTAGGTGTTAATTACTTACCCATGAGTATACCGCCAGCTAAAATAGCCGCAGGAAACTACGGACCTTCAAACAGAGAGGTTCCTGCCAAAATAACAATCATGCTGGCAGACATCAAGCGTTGGGCGGCCCACTATGATGTTCCCTTCGCCTTCCCTAAAAGCCTTGAAGTAGAGCCTTGGAATGTAGGTGTTTTGTATGCCAATGACAAAGATCAAGCAGAGGCTTATGTTAATGCTGCCTATGCAAAGATTTGGGCTGAAGGTTGCGACCCAACCGATATGGGTGAGTTATCGCAAGTGGCTACGCAAATGGGCTGGAATGTTGATGAGTTTATTGACTATGTGCAGTCAAATGAAGGGCAAACTCGTTTCCGTAAAGCTTGTGTAGAGGCGCATAAAGAAGGTGTTTTCGGTGCACCGATTATGATGCTAGATGATCAAGCTTGGTGGGGTAATGACCGCTTTATGTTTATTGAAGAATACCTTAAAGGGCGTACAAGTTAGGGTAAATTTTTCAGCATATTGATATGTACTAAACCGGCTTCTTGGTAAGGGTTTCCTGCTACTAAGAGGCCGTTTTTTTTATAAAAATTAACTGCTGATAATTGGGCGTGACAGTTAATCGTTTGAAGTTTAAGAGCGATCGCTTTATTGGAAATAGACTGCAGTAGTAATGAGCCAATACCTTTATGGCGATAAGGCTCGAGAACAGCCATTCTGCCAAAAAGACCACTGTTTGCCAGCCTAGCGGTTGCAATGGCTTTGTTATTGGTAAAAATAACAATGTGCCAATAATCCTGATCGTTACCGTCAAGCTCAATGGAGCTAGGGATTTTTTGTTCCTCAATAAATACACGTGAGCGAATGGCAGTTGAATAAACCTTAAGTTCGCTCCATGGGCCTGTTTGAGTTTTTGTTAATAACACTATGGGATGGAGACATCATTCATTAAAATGTCAGCAGGACTTTGAGATGAGCTTTGGTGTTGGGAAACCAGACGGTGATTGGCCACAGCTGCCAGTACGGATTGAATGTCCTCGGGGTAAGTGCTGTCACGATTATCAATGAACGCCCAAGCTTTAGCGGCCTGAATAAGGGCGATACCTGCTCTAGGCGACAAACCTTGAGAAAAAGCAGAAGACGTTCGAGAGTAGTTTAAGAGCGCATGAACATAATTAATTAATGGCTCAGCAACATGAGTGGCTGCCGCCTGTTGTCGCAGCTGGCTGAGTTGCGCGGTTGATATAGATGGACTGAGTTTGTTGAGATTCAACCGAGTGTTGAGCCCATTGAGTAAGGCTTTTTCTGAAGTTGGGTCTGGGTAGCCGACGGATAAGCGCATTAAGAAGCGATCCAGTTGAGACTCAGGCAGTGGAAACGTACCTGTTTGGGTGCCCGGATTTTGAGTCGCAAAAACAATAAAAGGGCTAGGCATAGGGTAGGTTATTTTATCAATGGTTACCTGTTGTTCCTCCATTGCTTCAAGTAAGGCGCTTTGTGCTTTTGGAGTTGCACGATTAATTTCATCGGCCAAAATAAAGTTTGAGAAAATGGGCCCAGGCTTAAATTCAAAGTTGTTACTATGGCGGTCAAAAATAGTCGAGCCTAAGATATCAGCAGGTAATAAATCGCTGGTAAATTGAATGCGCTGAAAGTCTAAGCTTAGAAGTTTTGCAAAACAATGGGCAAGAGTTGTTTTACCAACACCAGGAATATCTTCAATAAGTAAGTGGCCGTCAGCTAAAAGGCAGCTTAGCGCTAGTTTTATGGTATTTTCTTTGCCTAAAATAATGCTGTTAGCTTGAGATAAAAAAGCCTGTACAGGGTTGCTCATAACCATAACGATGCTTAATGATTGTAAGTTTATATTCTAGCAAATAGGTATAACAATAAACTGTTGGATTAACTAAAGTCATTAAAAATGTTAAAATCAAACACTTATACGTAATAAAGAGAACTATGGAACACCCTATAAAATTCGATGTCATTATTGTTGGTGGCGGGCACGCAGGTACAGAGGCAGCGTTAGCATCAGCCCGGACGGGTGCGCGTACCTTACTACTGAGCCAAAACATTGAGACGCTCGGCCAAATGAGTTGTAACCCAGCCATAGGCGGAATCGGCAAGGGGCACTTGGTTAAAGAAATTGATGCGCTGGGCGGCATTATGGCCAAGGCTGCCGATAAGGCAGGTATACAGTTTCGTACACTTAATGCCAGTAAAGGCCCCGCTGTTAGGGCGACTAGGGCTCAAGCAGACCGCGTTCTATATAAACAGGCCATTCGAGAGGTCTTAGAAAAACAACCAAATCTTAGTTTATTTCAGCAAACAGTCTCAGATCTTATTGTTACCCAAGGTAGGGTCGAAGGTGTTGTGACCCAAATGGGGTTGAAGTTTAAAGCGCAAACCGTTGTGTTAACTGTTGGAACGTTTTTGGGTGGGCGTATTCATATCGGTTTAGAGAACTATGAGGGTGGTCGGGCAGGCGATCCAGCCTCAAACTTACTGTCACAAAGGCTTCGTGCTTTGCCGTTTGAAGTTGACAGGTTGAAAACAGGTACGCCACCCAGAATAGATAGTCGAACGATCGACTTTAGTGTGATGGAAGAGCAGCCAGGTGATACACCATTACCGGTTTTCTCATTTACTGGCTCAGTGAAAGATCACCCTCAGCAAATCAGTTGCTACATCACTCGAACAAACGAGCAAGGACACGATATTATTCGCTCCGGTTTAGATCGCTCACCAATGTACACGGGTGTTATTGAAGGTGTGGGCCCAAGATATTGCCCTTCCATCGAAGACAAGGTGATGCGTTTTGCAGATAAAAATTCCCACCAAATTTTTGTGGAGCCCGAAGGGTTAACGACCACAGAAGTATACCCAAATGGCATTTCTACCAGTTTACCATTTGATATACAGTGTGCTTTTATTCAAACCATTAAAGGATTTGAGCAAGCGCACATTGTTAGGCCAGGCTATGCAATAGAATATGATTTCTTTGACCCCAGAGGGCTTAAATCATCACTCGAAACAAAGCATATGCCAGGGCTTTTCTTTGCGGGTCAAATAAATGGTACAACGGGCTATGAGGAGGCAGCAGCTCAAGGTCTTATCGCCGGTTTGAATGCAGCTAGGCAGGTTAAGGGGCTGGACGCATGGTGCCCAAGAAGAGATGAAGCATATATTGGGGTGATGATTGATGACCTAGTGACAAATGGAACACTAGAACCCTATAGAATGTTTACCAGTAGAGCAGAGTATCGATTATTGCTGCGTGAGGACAATGCAGATTTAAGGTTAACCGAGTGTGGTTACAACATGGGTTTAGTCACGGACGAGCAGTGGGTCTGCTTTACTCAGAAAAGAGATGCCATCGAGGTGGAACAAGGGCGACTCAAATCAACTTGGATTAGACCAAAAACGGTAGCCGGTGATGAAATCAACGTATTTTTAAAGAAGCCGTTGTCAAAGGAGTCAAGTTTGTTGGATTTACTTCGCCGCCCTGAGGTTACTTATGACAATATTGCTAAGCTGTCAGGAATGGAAAGCTCAGTGAGTAATAGCGTGGTTTGTGAGCAAGTTGAAATTCAAACAAAATATGCAGGGTATATAGAAAGGCAGCAGACAGAGATCACTCGTGCACAACGTTACGAAAAACAGAGTTTGGCGGCCATCATTAACTATCAAGAAGTGAGTGGTTTGTCATCAGAAGTGGTTGAAAAGCTTAGTCGGCACCTGCCAGAAACCCTAGGTCAAGCAAGGCGAATACAAGGCGTTACACCAGCAGCTATATCATTATTATTAGTTCATTTGAAAAAGAAGCGTGGATAAATGACAGAGTTTAAAGACATACATCGACGTCGGTTAGAACAAGGCCTCGCTGAGATGAAAATAGAGTTACCAGTAGAGGCTGTAAGCCAATTAATGGACTTTTTAAGAATGCTGGTTAAATGGAACAGAGTGTATAACCTATCTGCCATTAAAGAAGCCGAGCAGATGATTGATTTACACTTGCTGGATAGCCTGGCCATACTTCCTTTTTTACACGGCCAGCGCTGTATCGATGTTGGCACAGGTGCGGGTCTCCCCGGTATTCCATTAGCAATTGCTAGGCCCGACATGATGTTTAGCTTGTTGGACAGTAATTCAAAGAAAACACGCTTTATTCAACAGGTCTGCATTGACCTAGGCTTAAAGAATGTGCAGGTGGTACATGAGAGGGTAGAAAATTACCAGCCAAGCCAGCGGTTTGACACCTTAACAGCAAGAGCCTTTACCGGCTTGCCTGATTTGCTAACAAAAACACGGCATTTATTATGTAGCAATGGTAAATTACTGGCCATGAAATCAAAAGAAACTGACAAGCTTGAACGTGAAGACTATACCTTTGAGTCACTGCAATCGTTAGCTATTCCAGGTCTTGAGGCCACAAGAAACCTTGTTATTTATGTGGCGACATGAAGTTAACAGTCATTATAAAAGGTTATCACAGTGGCTAAAATAATAGCAGTTGCTAATCAAAAAGGCGGTGTTGGTAAGACAACGACAAGTGTTAATTTAGCGGCATCTTTGGGCGAGCTAGACCGTCGTGTATTGCTGATTGATATGGATCCTCAGGGTAATGCCACCACGGGATGTGGGATTGATAAGAAAACCGTGGAGCTATCTTGTTACGATGTTTTACTCGAAGAGTGTGAGCCGCAAGAGGCCATCATTCGGTCGGAGAAGCTGAGTTACACTGTAATGGCGAGCAATATGGATCTTGCCGGTGCCGAGGTTCATTTGTTGGCAGCGGATCACCGTGAAAGCCGCCTTGCCCGAGCAATAAGGCAGTTAGACGGGCAGCATGATTACGTCATCATAGACTGTCCACCATCAATGAATATGCTAACAATCAATGCTTTAGTTGCAGCTAATAGCGTTTTAGTACCCATGCAATGTGAATTCTTTTCGCTAGAAGGTTTGTCTTCATTGATGGATACACTTAAGCAAGTTCAGGAAACAATTAATCCTGGGCTTATTTTAGAGGGGCTGTTGCGTACAATGTATGACGCAAGAAGTCGCTTGACGCGTGATGTCAGCGAACAACTAATGTCGCACTTTTCAGATAGAGTATTTGAGACAGTCATACCAAGAAATATTAGGTTGGCGGAAGCGCCGAGTTTTGGCTTGCCGGTCCTCCAGTACGATAAAAGATCAAGCGGTGCAAAGGCATACATAGCGCTAGCGCAAGAGATAGATGGGAAAACAGAGTAAATATTATGGCAATAAAAAAAGGTGGGCTAGGACGAGGGTTGGATGCGCTGTTAACTCACCCTGTAGCCAATAAAAAAAATACAACCATCAACTCATTACCCATTGATTTGCTAGGCCCTGGAAAATACCAGCCTAGGACAGATTTTAATACAGATACGCTGCAGGAATTAGCCGACTCAATTGCAGCGCAAGGACTTATTCAGCCCATCGTTGTTCGACTTCAGGGTAATAATAATTATGAGATACTTGCTGGTGAGCGGCGATGGAGAGCGGCGCAGTTAGCCGGTATGCAGGATGTTCCCGTTGTTGTGAATAATGTAGATGATCGAGCAGCAATGGCTATTTCTTTGGTTGAGAATATACAGCGAGAGGATCTAAATGCAATTGATGAGTCAGAGGCATTGCAGCGGTTAATTGAAGAGTTTGAGTTGACGCACCAGCAAGCAGCAGATGCGGTTGGTCGTTCAAGAGTTGCAGTGAGTAATATACTGCGCCTGCTAGACCTAAGTGAAGGCGTTAGGGACCTGCTTAGAGCAGGTGACCTAGATATGGGTCATGGAAGAGCATTGCTGGGCTTGGCCAGCGAGCACCAACATGGTGCAGCCGATAAGGTGGTTAAAAGAGGTCTGTCAGTTCGGGCAACTGAATCAATGGTTAAGCAGTTGTTGAAAGAAAAAAACAGTCAGCAGCGAAGCGCATCAAGAGACCCAGATATTGAACGTTTAGAACAAAGCCTAGCAGAGCAGCTTGGAGCGAAAGTTGACATGAAGCATGCTAAGAATGGGGCAGGTAAAATCACAATTTCATACGCCTCACTAGATGAGCTAGATGGTATATTGGCGCATCTGAAATAGGCTTGACTGTGCGCTGCAACAAAACTATAATGCTCCAGATTAGTGCAGGGTTATTATGCATCAGCAACGACAGATTATAATAGTACAGATAAACAGCATCGTGATAGTAGGCATTATCACTGGTCTGATTTACTTGCCAGATTTAGAATTGCTTATGGGCGTCTTATATGGCGGCCTTATTTCACTGCTTGCAAGTTTGATTATGCTAATGCGCGTTAAGCAGGCGCTTAATAGTCATGTGCCAAAGATAGGTTATCTATACCTTGGGGCGCTAGAAAGGCTGTTTGGAGTTATTGTATTATTTGGTGTGGGTTCAATGTGGCTCACGTTGAATCCGGTTGCGATGGTTATTGGATTGGTTGCGGGGCAAGTTGGCTTTGCAATTGGCGGGTATAAAACAAAAGATTGAGAGAAAGTTATGTCAGGCGAAAACCTAACATCATCAGAATATATTAAACATCACCTTACCAACCTTACTTATGGACAGCACCCAGATGGTAGCTGGGGGATTGCGCATGGCTCTGAAGCAGCTAAAGAGATGGGTTTTTGGGCGCTAAACATTGATACATTGGCCATTTCAATTATCTTAGGTTCGTTGTTTTTATACGTTTTTAAAAAAGCAGCAACAGCCCCAACAACGGGCGTACCAAGTGGTTTGCAGAACTTCGTAGAAATGGTCGTTGAATTTGTCGACGACAGCGTTAAAGACAGCTTTAACAGCAGAAATCCATTAATCGCGCCCTTATCTCTGACCATTTTTGTTTGGATCGTGTTAATGAACACAATGGACTTAGTGCCTGTGGACTATATTCCTCACTTGGGGCAAATGGTTGGCATTCCATATCTTAAAGTAGTGCCAACAACCGATCCAAACATGACGTTTGCAATGGCAATTGGCGTGTTTTTCTTAATTGTTTTTTACAGCATTAAGGTGAAGGGGCCAGGCGGGTTTTTTGCGGAGTTAGCTTTTCACCCATTTCCTAAATTCTTAATGCCGTTTAATTTATTCTTGGAATTGGTCAGTCTGATTTCAAAGCCTATTTCATTAGCGCTACGTTTATTTGGTAATATGTATGCGGGTGAAATGATCTTTATTCTTATAGCGATGTTGCCACTGGGTGCGCAGTGGGCGTTATCAGTGCCTTGGGCTATATTTCATATTTTAATCGTAATATTGCAAGCTTTTATATTCATGACGCTTACTATCGTGTACCTCAGCATGGCACACGAAGAAAGCCATTAACAATTTATTAATTAGTAAACTCAATAGGAGATAACAATGGAAGACTTAGGTTTAATTTATTTAGCAGGCGCAATATTAATGGGTATGGGTGCAATTGGTGCGGCTATAGGTATCGGCATGCTAGGCGGTCGTTTTATGGAAGGTGCAGCACGCCAACCAGAATTGATTCCTTTGCTACGTACACAGTTCTTCATCATTATGGGCCTTATTGATGCTGTCCCTATGATTGCAGTAGGTATCGCTATGTACATCTTATTTGCGGTCGTTGGTTAAGTAAAAGTAAACGAAGATTAACCCTAACGTAAGGTTTAATAATGAATATTAATGCAACCCTAATAGGTCAAACAATAGCGTTTTTTATATTTGTTTGGTTCTGCATGAAATATGTATGGCCGCCATTAATGGCTGCGCTAGAAGAACGTAAAGCAAAAATTGCTGAAGGCCTAGCAGCTGGTGAACGGGGGCAAAAGGAACAGGAATTAGCTGAAGTTCGAGCCAAAGATGTCATTTCAGGCGCACATGCTGAAGCCTCCGATATTATTAATCTAGCCAATGTACGTGCTGGAGAGATGATCGAAGAAGCTAAAGGTAAAGCGCGTGAAGAAGCAGCAAAAGTTAAGAAAGGTGCTGAAGCTGAAATTGAGCAAGAAGTGGCTAGTGCACGTGAAGTATTACGTGAACAAGTCTCTGCTTTAGCAATAGCAGCTGCCGAACAAATTATCAAAAGTGAAATTGATGCAACTAAGCATAAAACACTTATTGATAATGTTAGCAGCCAGTTGGGCTCAGCCTAATGGCAGAGCTAGCGGCACTGGCAAGACCTTACGCTGAAGCTGTTTTTTTAATGGCTGATGAGCAGGGTCGGATTGACCAATGGTCGGACATGCTTGAGTTCCTCAAGCAAGTGACATCAAACGAGCTTTTAAAAAATATTGCAAATAACCCTAAAATTTCAAAGCAAGCATTAGAAATCAAAATGCTTGAGATTTGTGAGGGGCAAATGGACGCAGAGGGTTTAAATTTAATTAAGCTACTTATTCAAAATAACCGTTTGCAGCTAACAAGTGAAATTGCTGAGCAGTATGAAGGAAAGAAAGCTGAAAAGTGTGGCTTGTTAGATGTAACTGTTACATCTGCATTTCCAATGTCAGACAGTGATAAAGAATCGTTACAGATGTCACTATCAGGCTCATTTGGCAAAAAAGTCAAAATAAGCGTTGGAGAGGACTCAAGCTTAATTGGTGGCATCATAATTCATGCCGGCGATAAAGTGATTGATGGCTCTTTAAGTGGTCAGATACAACAATTAGCTAAACAGCTAAAATAGCAAAGGTAAAAACCATGCAATTAAATCCATCCGAGATAAGTGATCTTATCAAGAAAAAAATCGAAAATTTCGATGCGGACGTAGAAGCTAAAACAGAGGGAACCATTGTATCCCTAACAGACGGTATTGCACGTGTACACGGGTTATCCGACGCGATGCAAGGTGAAATGCTTGAGTTCCCAGGCGGAACATACGGTATGGCACTTAACTTAGAAAGGGACTCTGTTGGTGTTGTTATTATGGGTGCATATACGCACTTATCAGAAGGCGACACAGTTAAGTGTACCGGTAGAATTCTTGAGGTTCCAACAGGTGAAGCAATGCTTGGCCGTGTTGTTGATGCGTTAGGTTTACCTATTGATGGCAAGGGCGCAATTGATGCCGAGTCATCATCTCCTGTTGAGAAAGTAGCGCCGGGCGTTATTGCTCGTCAATCTGTTGATGAACCTGTGCAAACAGGGCTTAAGTCAATTGATGCGATGATTCCTCTAGGGCGTGGACAACGTGAATTGATTATTGGCGATCGTCAAACAGGTAAAACGGCGATTGCGATTGATGCAATCATTAACCAAAAAGGCAAAGGCGTTAAGTGTATCTACGTTGCCATTGGTCAAAAACAGTCATCAATTGCTAACGTTGTAAAAAAACTTGAAGAGCACGGCGCTATGGAGCATACAACAGTGGTTGTTGCCGGCGCAGCGGATTCTCCAGCATTACAATTTATCGCTCCTTACGCGGGTTGCTCAATGGGTGAATACTTCCGTGATAAAGGTGAAGATGCGTTAATCGTCTATGATGATTTAACAAAACAAGCCTGGGCTTACCGTCAAATTTCACTGTTATTACGTCGTCCTCCGGGTCGTGAAGCGTATCCTGGTGATGTTTTCTATCTCCATTCAAGACTACTAGAACGCTCTTCTCGAATTAATGCGAATGAAGTTGAAAAGCTAACAAATGGCGCAGTAAAAGGTAAAACAGGTTCTTTAACCGCGTTACCAATTATTGAAACTCAAGCCGGTGATGTATCAGCTTTCGTACCGACAAACGTTATTTCGATTACTGATGGTCAGATTTTTTTAGAAACAGATTTATTCAACGCAGGTATTCGCCCGGCGGTTAATGCTGGTTTGTCTGTGTCACGAGTTGGTGGTGCTGCGCAAACTAAAGCGGTTAAAAAGCTAGGTGGTGGTACACGTCTTGATTTGGCTCAATACCGTGAATTAGCAGCATTTGCTCAGTTTGCTTCAGATCTTGATGCGTCAACTAAGGCTCAAATTGACCGTGGTATTCGAGTAACTGAATTGATGAAGCAAAACCAATATGCTCCATTAAGTGTTCCTCAAATGTCGATGTCATTATTTGCAGCAAATGAAGGCTTCTTAGATGACCTTGCAGTTGAAAAAGTACTGCCTTTCGAAGCAGCTTTACACAGCTATATGGCACGTGAAAAAGCAGATTTAGTCGCATCGATTGGTGATGAAGGCAATTACAACGCGGATATTATCGCTGAGTTAAAGTCTTCAATAGCAGAGTTTAAAAACACTCAAACCTGGTAAGCGGAAAACGTTATGGCAGTCGGAAAAGAGATCAAGACTAAGATCACGAGTGTTAAAAGTACACAGAAAATAACACGCGCGATGGAAATGGTTGCGGCGAGTAAAATGCGCAAAACACAAGAACGTGTTTTAGCAGCTCGACCTTATGCCAACAAAATCGGTCAGGTTATTCGTCATTTAGCCCAAGCTAACTCTGAATATAAGCACGCTTATTTATCTGAAAGAACCGCTGAGCGTGTTGGTGTTATTTTAATCAGTAGTGACCGAGGTTTATGTGGAGGCTTAAATTCGAACTTGTTCCGTAAATTCCTTGGCCAGTTAAAGGAATGGAATGAAGCCGGTACAGAGATTGTAATGGCTTCAATTGGATCTAAAGGGGAAGGCTTTTTAGGTCGTTTAGGTGGTGAAGTTGTCGGTTCTGTAACACACTTAGGCGAAACACCAGCACTAGAAGATCTGATCGGTGTCGTTAAGACAATGTTGGATCTTTATGATAACGGCAAAATTGACCGCTTTTATATAGCTCATAATGACTATGTCAATACCATGACGCAGACGCCAGTTATTAGCCAGCTATTACCGGTATATACTGAAGAGCTAGAAGAGCAACTAAC
>JAHRWG010000047.1 GCA_019090295.1 Cycloclasticus sp.
GCTTACCTCACGTAATTTGGCAGACCAGTGACCAGGCGGAATATCACCCCGGAATCAATGCCTGGCTCGATGACTCGCCGGCCGAAAACCTGCGCCGCCCCCTGTTGTTAAACGTCGATATGCCCCAGTGGCCCATCGCAACAGTCGATGCTGTTTTCAGCGCCAACACCTGCCACATTATGGGCTGGGCCAGTGTTGTGAATATGTTTCAGAAACTAGCCAATGTGGTCAGTGCAGGCGGCACGCTGGCGATTTACGGGCCGTTTAACTACGACGGCCAATTCACCTCACCCAGTAATGCCAATTTTGACCAGTGGCTAAAACAGCGTGGTGCACAACAGGGCATTAGAGATTTTGAGGCCGTCGATAAACTGGCGAGCGAAGCGGGTATGACCCTGCTTGAAGATAATGCCATGCCGGCGAATAATCGGCTGCTGGTATGGCGTAAAGGTCGGTGAGTTAAAGGGAATGACTTTGAGTGAAGCTGAGGTTATGAGTGGGGTTTATTGGTAATAAGGCGCTTCTTTAATTCCCGCTTTACATTTGATTGCGGGTTTAGCAGGAATTGTAGTCTTGCTATCGATAAAAATTGAAGGGAGTTTCGATTCCTGTTAATAACAAGTTAAATTTCAAGGAAGTATCGTGCAAGAATCGCGAAAACTAAAAGACAATTTGATAGGGAGACCTAGGCCTAAAGGTATAGATGTTCTTTGTGGTTTAAAGCATTTCGCTATCATTACTTACGCTGTTCCGGCTGATAGGTTTCAAGGAATTTTCCCCGAACGGTTTCAATTGGACACCGTTGAAGTAAATGGTCAAAAAATGGGCCTAATATCAGTAGTTCCTTTTATTGATGTTGATTTTACTTCAGCTGTCTTACCGTTCCCAAAATTTACAATGGGACAAACTAACTATCGAATTTATATTATCGATACTGAAACCAATGAGCGTTGCGTATGGTTTCTTGGTACAACCCTTGATTCTTGGACATTAGTAGTACCTAGATACTTATGGAATCTTCCTTGGCATTCGGGAAAGGTCAGCTTCGATTGCACCCTAAATGAAACAACTGGCTTGTACGAAAAGTACCATATGAAAACATCATCCAGTTGGGCTGAAGCTTCGGTTGAGTTGGTGCAGTCAGAGTCAGATACTTTGGAGTTTCCCGGGTTTCCTGATGTTGAGTCAGCCCTAGTCTATCTTACGCACCCTCTAGCTGGTTTTTACTATCGGAGAGATAACAAACTTGGTACATATCGGGTATGGCACAAAGAGCTTAAGGTTAAGCCGGCCAAGTTAAAATCTGCAAATTTTAAGCTTTTGTCTGATCTAGGTATTGTTAAGGAGTTAGAGCAAAGCGAGCCTTATAGCGTGTTGATAGAGCCAATAAATGAATTTACCATTTACTTGCCTCCAACCATTATAGGGTAAAAACCTAGTATCAAGTTTGAACTGCGACAATAAGGACGCTCGCAAGCTCGCGCCTATTACGCGGGCGTTAGCTGCTTAAAATAATATGGCATTCTCTGATGAAGATATAGTGGGTTCATGGCTAGATAATGCAAAGCCATGGGTTACTGCAGTTAGACAAAACGAAATAGAAAGCAGAGTATTAATTACAAACAAAGCTATAACCGATGCCATCTTACAAAAATCTCCTAATACAGTACTTGATATAGGTTGTGGTGAAGGATGGCTAGCTAGAGAATTAAATAAAACAGGTATCAACGTTCTAGGTATAGATGTTATACCTGAATTAGTCACAGCTGCTACAGAAAAAGGTGGCGGTATATTCAAGGTAGTATCATACGAAGATTTAATTGAAAGCGTCATAAAAGAGATCAAAGGGGTCAAGTATTGAATTAATATCGTTTGACTACCGTAGCTCAAATCATTACATGGTAATGGGGATCTTGGTATTCTGATATATTGTTGTGATAAATATTTTAATTAAATACCTGAACTCTGCTCTCTACTTTTCCGGCACGCAATGCGTTAACTGTAAATCTATGAAGAATATCATCGCAGTATTCATATTGTTTTTAGCTCAAGTCGTAGTTGCGACTGAGCTTATCCGAGTTGAAAACACAACAAATAATGGTTGTGGTGAATCCGGATGCATATACGCCGAATGGAAACTGAAAAGAGATGAAAGCATACGTTTTGTAATTAGCGGTTACGATGATGGCACTGATTGTAGGTTCTATAAAGTAAGTGATGATGAGCAGTATTCAATAATTTTGGATGTTTCGCCTATTATCGTTGACTCCAGTGGTAAGCATTGGTGGGGCTTTGCTTGGGATATTAAAGATATTCCTATCGAGTACAAAGACGGGCGGGTATTTGTGTGGGCAACATTCGAGCACGATCAAATTCGTGACGGGAACTTTAACCCACCGAAATGGCAGTATCGGTTCCCTGTAGTAAAATTTCGAGGTGAAAAAACACGTTGGAACTTTGAGCAACCTAAATACAATTACAAATTAGTGCCGCTAGATACCCTGGCTGAGACAGCAAAGCAGCTAACAAACCGCTCAAAGGCGACGCAAAAAAAAGTCGCGTTAGGCCACTTAGAATAATAGGCAACAATGAAAGAACAGGAAAATACGATTAGGCAGCGTGCCGAC
>JAHRWG010000048.1 GCA_019090295.1 Cycloclasticus sp.
ACCCCTGCACGCAATTAGAAGATTGATGCATAATCGTCAGCCATATGGATAGATAATGACTTCCGCACCTAGTAAGCCCGTAGATAACGCCACACCAATAAACGACAACGATGACCCTTTATTGCTAGCACTACTATCTGTTTGCAAGCTGTTGCAATCCCCCCACTCTGCCGATTCATTAACCGCCGGCTTACCACTAGTCAACAATAAGTTAAGTCCCGCATTATTTGTTAGAGCGGCTCAACGTGCTGGATTTTCTACGGGGTTAGTTCGCCGCCCACTCGCTGAAATATCTAACTTGGTGCTACCGGCGGTATTACTGCTCAAAGACAATAAAACTTGTGTATTAATTGCCCAACATGGTGAATCGTGCACGATCATTTTACCGGAAGCAGATAGTGGTGAAAAAACAGTTGAATCTAAGACACTTAATGACACTTATAGCGGAGCCGCTTTTTTCATTCAAGAAAATCATCGCTTTGATGATAGAACGTCAGATTCGGTCATTCCTAAGGCCAAACATTGGTTTTGGGACGTTATTTATAAATCTTGGCCCATTTATAGCGAGGCGTTAGTCGCTTCTTTGCTGATCAACTTATTTGCATTAGCTTCTCCGTTATTTATTATGAACGTGTACGACCGTGTTGTACCAAACCACGCCCTCGAAACGCTCTGGGTGCTTGCAATTGGGGTTACGATCGTTTTTATTTTCGACTTTATTATGAAGGGACTTAGGGCTTATTTTATTGACGTCGCTGGCAAGCGCTCTGACATCATCCTATCGGCCACTATTTTTGAAAAAGTCATGGGCATCAAGATGGAAAACAGGCCGAAGTCCGTAGGGGCATTTGCCAACAATTTAAGCGAGTTTGAATCATTCCGGGACTTTTTAACCTCCGCCACTCTCACCACCCTGATCGACCTACCCTTTCTATTTATTTTCCTTGCTGTCATTTATATGCTGGGCGGCAATCTAGCATTGATTCCTTTACTCGTTTTACCCTTAGCTATATTAGGTGGTATTGCCGTACAGAAGCCCCTTAAAAACACTATCAATGAACTGTTTAAGTACTCCGCCCAAAAAAGCGCCACACTGGTTGAGTCATTAAGCAACCTAGATTCCATTAAAAGTGCTGGCGCAGAAGGTCAAATGCAAGGTAAGTGGGAGCATAATATTGGGCAGATTTCCCGCCTAGGCCTGAAGTCTCGCTTTTATTCATCTATCGCCGTTAATCTCACTGCTTTTTTAACTCAAATGGCCTCCATTAGCGTGGTTGTTTTCGGTGTTTATAAAATATCAGAAGGCGAGCTAACCATGGGTGGTTTAATTGCTTGCACCATTTTGACTGGACGTGCACTAGCCCCTATTGGACAAGTCGCCTCATTATTAACCCGCTATCACCAAGCACGTACATCCCTCGACACCTTAACCAACATGATGTCTCTGCCAGTTGAACGTCAGCCAGGCAAGAAATACCTCCATCGCCCAATGTTTAAGGGTGATATTGAGTTCAAAAACATTAGTTTTAGCTACCCAGACCAGCCCATTAAAGCGTTGGATAATATTTCATTCAAAATTAAAGCTGGGGAGCGCGTTGGTTTTATCGGTCGAATTGGCTCGGGAAAAAGTACTATCGAAAAATTAATGCTGGGCATGTATGAAGCTCAAGAAGGCTCTATTTTAATTGATGGCAGCGATATTCGACAAATTGATCCATCTGACCTACGCCGCCAAATTGGCTATGTACCGCAAGACATCTCATTGATGTTTGGCAGCGTCAAAGACAATATCACTCTTGGTTCACGCCATGCCGATGATGACGCCATTTTGCATGCAGCAGATGTTGCCGGCGTTACTTCTTTTGTTAACCGCCACCCAGAAGGCTTTGATATGCCCGTTGGCGAACGCGGTGCATCCTTGTCAGGTGGCCAGCGCCAAAGCGTGGCAGTCGCTCGCTCATTATTATTATCTCCACCCATTTACATCATGGATGAGCCTAGCAACTCTATGGACAACAGCACTGAGGCTCAATTTAAAGAGCGTCTATCCAAGCAGCTTGAACAACAGACACTTATTTTGGTCACTCACCGAGCCTCTTTATTAACCTTGGTTGATCGATTAATTGTAATGGATGGCTCTAAAATAATGGCTGACGGCCCTAAAGATAATGTGCTTGAAGCATTGAAAAAAGGACAAATCAAGGTTTCAAATTAATTATGCTAGAAAAAATCAAAAACTTCAGAAGGAAGCACGAGCAGCAAGCAGAAGACCAATCCTATATTCGAGACATTAACTCTGCTAGCCTTTATGGCGCATCAATGCAAAGTCATCTTATTCTTTGGCTGTCCCTTAGTTTTGTTTTAATTGCTATTATTTGGGCTAGCTTTGCAGAACTTGATGAAGTAACCCGTGGGTCTGGTAAAACGACACCCTCTAGTCACATTCAAGTTATTCAAAACTTAGAAGGTGGCATTCTGGCGAGCATATTGGTCAAAGAAGGACAGATGGTCAATAAAGGCCAAGCACTATTACAGCTTGATGCCGTCAGGTTTTCTTCTTCCTTAAACGAAAACAAACTTAAGTATTATGAATTATTAGCCGCAACTGCACGCCTTACCGCTGAAGTAAACAACACCTCCCTTATTATTCCCGAAGAAGTGCTGAGCATTGCTCCTGGTATTGCCAGCAACGCAAGACAGTTATTTAAATCACGTCGCAATGAACTTAATGCTAGCACTAAAATTTTAGACGAACAGGTCATTCAACGAGAACAAGAACTCATTGAGCTAAAGGCCAAAGCTGGACAGATTTCTAGAAGTTACAGCCTTTTGAAGGAAGAAGTCGATCTGTCTGCCCCTCTGGTTGATGAAGGCGCCATGTCTAGGGTGGAGCTTTTACGCATTAAACGTGAAGCAAACGACTTAAGGGGGCAACTAACCGCTGCTAAACTCTCCATGCCTCGGATCAAGTCCGCACTCGATGAAGCAAAAAACAAGTTATCAGAAACTAAAATTCGTTTCCAAACAAAGGCTCTCGAAGAGTTAAATCAAGCAAAAGCAGAACTGGACAGAACCAGTGAGTCGACGCTTGCGCTTGAAGATCGGGTGACGCGAACCCGAGTCACGTCTCCTGTTAAGGGTATTATTAAACAATTGAAGGTCACTACCATTGGCGGCGTCATTCAACCAGGCATGGACCTATTGGAAATCGTTCCTTTGGAGGATCAGTTACTTATTGAAGCTGAAATTCGCCCTGCTGACATCGCCTTTCTACACCCTGGGCAAAAAGCTATGATTAAGCTAACCGCTTATGATTTTTCAATTTATGGCGGGCTTGAAGCAGAATTGGAGCATATCAGCGCAGATACCATTACTAACGAAGAAGACGGTAAAAGCTATTACATTATTCGCTTACGAACTAATAGAAATTACTTAGAAAAAGATGGCGTCAAGTTAAGCATCATTGCTGGTATGACAGCAAATGTTGATATTTTAACTGGTAAAAAAACCGTATTAGATTATATACTTAAACCTATCTTAAAAGCACGACAGCTCGCCCTAAGGGAGCGATAGGGGCTCGGGCTTTATTTTCAAATGAACCATCTCAAAAAAACTGGCTAAGAGAAATCTAAATTAAATGCATAATGTTGTTATATTCTCCGACCACTTAAGCCTAGTAAAGCTATGGTCGCACGCACTTGTCAGCCACTTTAATATTCGCACCGTTTCTAGCTTTGAAAGCTTCGAAACGACAGATACAGACGTCGTGGTGATTGATTCAAGCATTATTGATGAAACTAACAACTTAGCTCACCTTTTCTCTGACAAGTCCACCCGCTTTCTGGTGGTTGGTAAGGGCTGGTCAGAGAGCAAGCAAATAAATGCGTTAGTCCACGGTGCCGCTGGGTACTGTGGCGAATCAGAGCCAGCTAAGTTATTAGTACAGGCTATCAATAGCGTATTAAAAGGTGACATATGGATTCAACGACATTTAGTCACTAAAGTTATCGGCACACTGGTGAGGATAAAGTCTGAGCCACTACAACCCAGCAGTACCAGCAAAACCATAGAGTTATCGGCACGACTAGACACCTTGTCAGCTCGAGAACTAGACGTTGCTAACATGATTCGAAATGGCGAGAGCAACAAAATCATTGCCTCAAGCCTAGGCATTTCTGAGCGAACGGTTAAGGCACACCTCACGTCAACCTTTAAAAAACTAAATGTCAGTGACCGCCTGCATCTAGCCTTATACATTAAGGAATATAGTTAACCAAATTGTAGACTTAAGCTAGGTTCCGCGTCATACTCATGATGATCAATAAAAACAGTAGAGGGAACCTATGACATTTAGAAAATCTATTGCCATTAGTGGCATATTAGCTATAGGCTTAAGCACTGCTCATGCGGAAACACTACAAGAAGCCATTCAGTATACGGTTAATGAAAACCCTGAGGTTCAATCCGCATCGTCTGAGCGCTTAGCCGTAGAGCAAGAAATAAGTCAGGCAAAAGCTGGGTTTTTCCCTACTGTTGATATTGCTGTTGGTGCAGGTTGGGAGCGTTCATTCAACTCATCAACTAAGGCCGATGGCGCCGAGTCAAAATCACTGGGGCGAGACGAAGCATCTATTCAAGTTAGACAAATGATTTATGATGGCTTTGCCACCGCTAGCGAGGTTAACCGGCAGACAGCGAGAACCAACTCTCGTGCGTATACTGTTTTTGGTCAAGCTGAAATTACCTCACTAAATGCCGTTGAGGCGTACATCAACGTTTTACGCCGTGAAGAATTACTGGCTTTAGCTACTGACAACTTAACCATTCACCAAAGCACTAACGAACAAATTGAATCTAGAAGTAATCGAGGTGTTGGCCGAAAAGCTGATGTTGAGCAGTCGAAAGGCCGTTTAGCCTTAGCACAAAAAAACACGCTATCTGAACAAGGCAATCTTAAGGATGCTCAAACTGCTTACCTACGCGTTGTAGGCAAGCTACCCAATGAATTAGAACCCATATCTTCTCCTACTGACTCATTGCCTGCTAGTTTTGATCAAGCCATTGATAGCGCTCTGACCAACCACCCCATACTTAAATCAGCCAATGCTGATATTAAATCTGCTATCGCACAACATGCAACAGCCAAAACCGCTTTTATGCCACGTGTTGACCTTGAGTTAAGCGCTTCACATAATAAAGACATTGATGGTATTGAAGAAGTTAATGAAGATGCAATGGCCATGGTTCGCCTACGTTACAATTTGTACAATGGCGGTAAAGATATTGCTCGCCGTAAGGAAACGGCCCAGCTTATTAATCAAGCTAAAAACATTAGAGACAACACTTATAGGCAGGCAGTTGAAAGCATGCGTTTATCTTGGATTGCGCATCAAACGGTTAAGGGCCAAATGGCATTCTTTGAAAGCCATATGAATTCAAGCATTAAAAGCAATGAAGCCTACCAGAAGCAGTTCAATATTGGCCGTCGCTCATTGTTAGATCTTCTTGATTCAGCCAATGAAATGTTCGTGGCTAAAACAGCCTATACCAATGCTAAATACGACGAACTGTATTCTCAGTTCCGAATCTTAGCCAGTAATGGCTCTCTCAATAAAAACCTAGGCGTGACATTACCGGAGTCCACCTCTATTTTACCCGAGAGCACCCCTTGGATTGGGGCATCACAAAGACCTGGGGTAGGCTCCACCTACGCCAAGTAAATTATTTTGTATTAGAGAAAAGGCTACCTGTCTTGAGCGGGTGGCCTTTTTATTGGGTAAATTTTATCACCTTAAAGCTCACTTTTAAGCATCCTCTCTTTCAACTTACCCCATTTATCAAGACGGCTTGAACCACCTACTCGCTTACCACCGCCTCTTGTTTTAGCCAACCAAAGCCCTGAACCATTGAAACTGTATACAGGCAACAAGTCCTGCCGACTGGTTGCTACTTTAATCTCTGAGATTAGGTTATCTAGCACTAAGGGAATTGAGCGCGGTGTTTCAAAAAAGGTCAGCACCATATGTGCCTGATTCAGCTCCAGTGCTTTAACATAGGTCATTCGCATTTTACTGTCCGCTATACCTAACTCCCTCAGTGTAAAATATTTTGCTATCGCATAATCTTCGCAATCACCCGCACCCTTGGACAGCACCTCTAGTGGTGTCGCCCAATAGTCATTTAGCCCCCATAAATAGTCATCATCTACAAACTCTATTTGCTG
The DNA here is from genome assembly GCA_019090295.1 of Cycloclasticus sp. GTDB lineage: Bacteria > Pseudomonadota > Gammaproteobacteria > Methylococcales > Cycloclasticaceae > Cycloclasticus. The sequence continues at coordinate 6,224 of JAHRWG010000048.1, forward strand.
ATTAAAAAAGCTATTTACTCGCTCGAGCTTTTCCTTTTCTCCAAGTGTTTTTGATGAGTCAATCAGTTGCTGCCAAATTAACACACGTTCCGCAGCCTCGTTACCAAACTTAATTTTGATCCTATCAAAAAGCTCTGCGCTAACAGTTAAGGCCGCAGGTACGCTAGCCACGACTAAAATAAGCACTAAGCCGACAAGCATTGTTAATTTATAACGCATTTTATTTAAAGGCCGTCAATTCGCCTTTCTTTAGCGGCTCGCACCCTTTACCCCTAGTTTTGCCATGTACTCAAACTCACTATCAGACCCCACGTTTTCTGCCAGAACGGAAATTTCTATCAGGTCTGTTATCTCAACCACCGTCTTCACGAAATCTTGTTTAGCAGAATCACTCTCAATCCCTAAGGAAATATCTCGAGCTAAACGAATAAAGTCTGGTTTCAGCCTTTTAAGCAACCTAGGTGCTAACACATGACTTTCGTAGCGTTTAATAATCACTTTTGCCTTATATTGATGAGCAAAATCAATAAACACTTGATAGGCATTAAATTCTTTTGCTACCGCATAAGCTGAAAAACTAAAAACCAGCTGGTGCGCTATATCAGGGTTCTTCTTTAGTGTGGCCGCTAACCACGACCTAAAATCACTGTTCTTAATCGTTCGATTAGATAAATTAATGGCAATCGCATAGTCAACCTTTTCTGATTTTATATAACGCTGTCTCTTATACACATCTGACGCTGCCGACG